>JBMFJL010000018.1:0-9476 GCA_049973735.1 Nanopusillaceae archaeon | reverse complement strand
CATTTGTATTGAATAGATTAGATCCATTACCTAAAGCTTTTATAGAAGGAGAAATAGATGGTATATATTTATCAGACACAATGCCTGTACTATGCAGATATACTAACATTAAGAAGGCTGTCGATATGGTTAACTATAATGCATATTTGCCTTGTATTACATATGAGAATGGACAAACAGTATGTCCATCCATACCTGTTCAAAATGCTACTATATTTGTAATATTTGATAATGAACATTTAAGAACTGCAATATATGAAAATAATAATTTAACTATAATTGATGCTGTAGATGCATATTATAAGTTTAATCCCTCAGATACTACTATTTTAGCTTGTCATATAATACCTTTAGGTGAAGGTGCTAATTTTAATATAGAAACTAAGTGTAATGTAATATATGTAAACGGACTAAGAGCTTTTAATAATTCTCCAGTAGATGCTTATTTATACGAAGAAGTATTCCAATATAATGAGGTAGATGTAACCGGATAGTTATGGTTTCTTTTTATAAGAAAATAAAATAATAAAATGGATTATAGATTTTTATCTTTTACTGGATTTATAAACCCAAAACCCAAAGAATTTAAAGATCCTAAACCAACATCCATTAAAAATTTATAGAATTTTCTTTCTGAAGAATCTAATTTTCTAAAAATATTTAATTTTTTGAATAAATTTCCTACGAATATGATATCTCCTCTATTCTTTAATCTTACCTTAAGTGGTAAAGATCTTCTAAATTGTATTTCTTCAAATAGTAAATCTTCTAGATTAAATTCATAACCTGTATATAAATTATATTTCAACAAACCGTTTAATTTCAAATCATCCAGAAAATCCCATATATTATCTTTAGACTCTAAATCATAATAAATGTCTTTTATTTTCACTATTTTATAACTTTTATCTAAATATTTTAAATCTTTTATCGAAATTTCCTGTGGATTTTTTATATTTATTTTTTCTTTTTTCTTTTTAAATCCTAATTCTTTTAAAATATTAAGATTTTTTAATTTAATCTTTAATACATTATTTCCATTATATAAATATACCTCTTTATGTTTTCTTAATATAATTGGGGTTGCAGTTACCCAAGGAAATTTTAACTTTAAATCAAATTTTCTTATTCTTTTGATTTTAAATTCTAAAATACCTAACTTTATTTCTCTATCCTCTTTTAATTTTCTATAAAGAGCTTCAATTAATTTTTTATTTAGAGAAGATATTATTAACCTATATTCTTTATCTATTTCAAAATCTTTTACAGGAAAAATATTTGAGAAATTAAAGAATTTTGGCCCTTTATTTTCATGAATATTTTCAAATTCTGTTCCAATAAGTTTATTATATATAAATCCTTGGATAACATAATTATTTATAACATCTCTCTTAGCATTCTGTAAAGAAACAAACTTTATTAATAATCGCATTATAGACTATTTGTTTTTAGAATAAATTTATTAAGGGTTAGTATGTATTCCAACACATCATTTTGTATGAACAAGTTTCGCAATATGGTTTTTTAATTTGTTTAGGTGGTTTATCTAAGTTTATAATATTTTTTATATCTTTGATGACCTCTTTAATTTTCTTAATATCTTCTTCAGATATCTCTATATATTCTGCTTTATTCTCTTCTGGAATTATCAACTTTCCTTTTGCCTTAATTCCTAGATTTTGTAAATAGTATAAGTAATATTTTAATTGCCATATTGCTGCTTCTTCTAATTTTGAAGATTTCTTAATTTCATATACTATTACAAATTCTTTCGTTCTTTTTAATACATCAGGAGAAATATCATTTATTATTACTTTTTTCTCATACTTATGTTCTTCTTTATAGAATAGTTCAATATATTTACCTATTGCAACTAATTCAGATTCATGTTCCATATTAATTTTTCTAGATAGAAACCACAATCTCCTTTTGCATATAAAATAATACAATATCTTTAACCCTTGTATATTATTGATATTCATAGTAGATATTTCTTCCTTCAATAATTGTTTTTTCTTCTAATTTTATCTTTATTCTTTTTAACTTGCTAAATATCTCTAATCTTTTTTTGAATGTTTCAGAATTTTCTATTGGTATCTTTATAATATAGGGGTTTCTTCTTATTACTTCTCCATTTAGTTCTTTTATCAATCCAATTTTATTTCTATGCTTTATTCCGAATAAAAAATAATAAAATGAAGTTTTACTAGCATTTGAATCTTTTAATAGAATAACATCCTTTATTTCATATAATTTATATGCTTTAAAATTTAGTATTTCTCTAAGAGGTTTTCCATATTTTACAGATATGCCTTCAGCCAAGATTTCAGGTAATAAGCTACTTAATGAATATAAATCATAAATGGTCATATATTGAATATGAAAATTGTAATCTTTATTAGAAGATAAGGTATTTATTAAGTTTATATCAAGTTTCTTAAATATTATTAATATATCTATGTCGTTCGGATTTTCTTTTCCTCGAGTAATAGAACCAAAAATTATTATATCAAATACTTTATCATTTATATTACTTTTTAGATAGTTTAATAAGTTTTTTAAGTTCATATGCAAGAGATTTTATTATCATAACTTCGCTTTGATTTAATTCTCTTTTATATGTTTCTCTATGGGATTTATATACAATATTGTATATTTCTAATATTCTTTTACATGTAGGATCCATATCTTTTTTAGATATTAAATATAGTTCTCTCTCTTTGTGATCTTTAACTTCTAAATTAAATTTTGAATACAAGAAATTATCAATTATTAAGAAAATGGCTTTTATATATAATACAGCACTACTTCCATAATCTCCTTCATTATATAGTTTGTCTGCAGAATTGAGGTATTTTTTCCAAGTTTCTTCAAGGCTTTCCATATATTATAATATATTTGATAAGGCTTATAATTTTAATCTGGTATATAGCATTTTTACATATGCAGGCAAATATTCAAATATGTAAAAAGTCCGTATAACATGGTAAGACTTATAAATATTGGTTATAATAGTATGTAATGGATTTATCGAAATTAAATCATCCATATTATAAAGATTTTCTAAAAGTTTTATTTGGTCATCTAAATTCTGCTAAGTATGCTAAGGATACTTCAGAATTGTTAGAGATATTAAAATCTGAAATAGAAAAGTCAAAGTCAGAAGGTGTTAGATCAACTATATTACCAACTACAACTTCATATAAAGAAGGTAAAAACTTTTTCTTAAAGAAAAAGGACATTTTTTTATCCGAAGATGAAATAAGAGAATTAATAGATGATTTTACGGGGGTATATATAAAACTAGGTGGTTATGTTTATCTATTAAAAATTAAGGATGAAGAACTGGAAAAAATTTATAAAAGTATAGTTATTTTGAGAGATATAAATTTAGAATCCGAAAAAATTAGAGAAAATTATATGAAGAAAGCTTTAGAATATCTAGGATTATCTGATAAATTGTATAAGGGTTTCGTTTCTGATTACTCGCATATAATTTTATTCTTAATGTTAAATCATTTTATTATGACTTTGATAAGTAGTAAAAAGGAAGACATAACTTTGGAATTATTGGGTTTAGATATAAACGAACTAAATTCTGATATAAATAAACCTATAAATGCCGTGTTTACAGTCTTAAGTAGAAACAAAAAGAAAAAATATTATTTAAACGATTTGACAAGATTCATAAAAATATATTATATTAGAGAGTTGTCTATAGCATTAAAGGACACGAGGATTAGTAGCAAATTTAATTATATTGATTTAAATCGTTCTACAGTAGGATCATTTGTATTTTCTTTCTATATACCAGATAAAGACTATAAAGATAAAAGTGCCGGCTTGTTAGATAAATTTTTGTATTATTTAGTCTTTAAAAATAAAATCAATTTCGAAATATTGTCTAAAATGATACTCTTACTCTATGAATATATTGATAAAAGTAAAAAGTATTTAACAATACGTTCAGCAGGAGATTTCTATTTAATGATGAATGTAGATGCAATATACAACTGGGCTCTATATATAGGAATAAATATAATAAATGCATCTAAAGAAAATGGAAGAGAGTATATAGAAGAAATAATAAAAGAGATAAGAAAAGAGGAGATGCCTGGAAGGTTTTTTTCATCACTTTCATCAGCTATCTATGAAGTAGTAGAAAAGATAAAAAAAGAAACTGGAAAAATTGATTTTAATTTATCAATAAATAATAAACTATTTAGTGAAGAATACAAGGGAGATAGCTTTTATATGGTTAAATCAGCTATATTATCCGGCCTAATAAATTCTTTATCCATAGACAAATCTCGAGAAAATGATGATGACAGAAAAGAAGGACAAAACCAATAAAACTGTACAAATAGCAATTTTAGCAAGAGTATATGGAAATGTAAATGCAGATGAAACAATAGGAAATAGAACAACCATTAAGAAGTTTTATTCATCAGAAGGAGAAGTATTACCATTTGTATCTGCAAGAGCTATTAAGTATGCGATAAGAGAGGCATTAAAAAACGAAGGATTCGAAATAGACCCTTTTGTTAATGATACTAAAAATTTAAATGATAATAAGGAACAAAATGATAAGAAAAATATGGGTAATAAAAATCTAAATGATAGCGGTGATCCTATAAAGTATATAGATAATGATTTATTTGGATATATGGTAACAATAAAGGGTTCCAGAAAAGGAGAAGGTGGTTCTTTGTCAAGACAAGCACCTGTAGCAATATCATACTTTAAAGCTTTAAAAAATACACCTATAGTTACAGAATTCGGTGGAAGATTTCCAAGAAATAAAGATGATAATCCACAGCCATTTGAAGTAGAAGTAGCAGATTTTATTGGTAGATTGAATGTATTGATATATGATTATATAGGAAAATTTAAAGAGGATGAACTAAAAAAAGATCAAAAAGATCAGTTGCAAAAAAATAGAGATTACTATGAATTAGATCGAAATAAAAGAGAAGAGAGGATTAAAAAATTCTTAGAAGTATTATTAACACCAAAATATGTATTACCTAGAAGAACAAATTCATTAAATGTACCTGAATATAAAATCGCAGTAGTTGTTTTAAATAATAAAGGGGTATTACCGGTTTATCAGTATCTAGATTATAAAGAACAAGGTATAGTTGATACAGAAAAATTAAAGAAATTAGTTGAGATATGTAAAAAATTAGAGAGTAGAGTATTAGTTATAGACTATGATAATTGGTTAAAGGAAAATATAGATGATATAGAAAAAGTAGATGTTAATAAGGCAATAGAAGAAATTACTAACCATTTATTATGAAGGCTTTAGTTTTCAAATTTTCATTTTTTGAAGCTTTATTTAAAGTTCATTATACTAAAGCATTTAAACTATCTTATCCTGCTCCATTACCTACAACGATTTTAGGTATGATAGGGAATATCTGTGGTTATGATAGAAGAGATACTTTTGAAAATCTTAAAGATTTTTATTATGGATCTGCAATGATTAAAGGAAATATATTAGAGGAAAATGCTACCTATATACAGATAGGAAAAAATATTAAAGGCGTAACTAAATATCAATTATATAATGATGTTGAACATCTAATTATAGTGGCAGGTAATGAAAAGATGCTAGAAGAAAAAATTTTAAGTAAAATAAAAATTTTAGATATATATGAAGAAGATAATTATGGAAAATGGTATAATATTAATCTTACTAGATATCTATATGGAGGACAAAATGATTATTTTGCAAAGGATTTTAAAATATTAAAAGATCTCATAAATGTTGAAGAAAAGAAAATAATAAAAGGGGGATATATACTAGTTGAAGAAATCAATAAAATAGATAAAAGTGTCGAGATGCAAATTTTACCAGTAAAGTATAATAATGCTCTAAAATATTTTGCTTTTATAAAATATATAAAAGAAGATAAAAATGAACAAAAAAATAAAGAAATAAAAGTAGAATTAAAAAATAGCGTAAAAACCGTATTTGATATACCAATATATAGTATAAATGGGTTCAATTATCTGTAATGGCAGATCTCATCCAGGTAAATTATTAAGAGAACATATAGAGGAAATACAAAGAATTATAAATGATAGAGAAATAATAGAAAAATATTTGATAAATGAAGATTATAGACTTTTAGATTTAATAAATCTAGTTGCAAAATATCATGACATAGGTAAGTGTAAAAAGAAATTTCAAAATTATATTAAAGAGATAGAAGAAGGTAAAAAACCTAGCAAACCAGGAAATCATGCTGTATGGTCCTTAGAAGGTTTAAGAAGATTATTATGTGAAAAAAATAAAGATATAATTAGAGAATTATCTAAGCTTAATTATGAAGAAAGATTTCTTTTATATTACTTGGTATTAAAACATCATTCAAACTTTACTGTTTATTTTCAAAATTCTAGAGAAATCTTAAACGATTTGTTGGACTTAGATATTATGCGTTTTAAGGACTTATTACAAACAGAAGATAAATTCGAAATAGCTAAAATATTGGGTAAGAGAAAATATAAGAATGATAGCCTTGAACTTACTTATACAGAACTTTTAAAGGTTATATTAAAGAAGTTAGGTAAAAAATATTTGATAAATTTAGCCGATTTATATGGTTTATTTAAATTTGCAGATTCTATATCAGCTCAAGGGAAATTTAATGAGTATAAAAATTATTTTAAAAGTATAAAAATTATCGACGATGATATTAAGAATATTATAGGCAATAATATCGATTTGGAAAGATATAATAAACAAAGTTTATTATCTAATTATAATTACTTATTTTTAAGGGCTCCTACTGGATGGGGAAAAACATCAACTGCTCTGTTATTCGCTAAAAATAAAAATTATAATAGGATATTTTTTACCTTACCAACAATAACATCGATAAAAGATTTTTATGAGAAACTAGAAGATATATATTGTAATAATGTATCCATGTATTTTTATTTATATGATGCTCACTTACTTTCAGAAAATGAAAATGATATAGTTGATGAGAGAATTGCAAATTTATTTTATATACAAAATATGTATTCACCAATAAATATTACGACAGTAGATCAAATAATTTTATCATTCTTGCAAGCAGGCAGATACTTCTTAAAGAGAGTAAACTTCAGAAATTCTATTATAATATTGGATGAAATACATTTACTTACTCCCAGGATGATATTTTTATTAAAAAAGATTTTACAACACTTTGCAGATCTATACAAATTTAAACTGCTTTTTATGTCTGCTACATTACCAAAGGGATTATATGAATATATTACTGACGGATTAAATATAAAATTTGAGGTAAAAGATATTTATGGTAGACTAGATAAAAGTTTTTATGAAGAGAAATATTACAATAGAGTAAGATTATCAATTGAATTGATAGAAAAGGATATTTTAGAAGATATAGATCAAATAGCTAAAGAATATGAAAAAAATAAGAAAGTTTTGGTTATATTAAATACTGTTGAAAAAAGTGTAGCTTTATATGAAAAATTGAAAGAGACTTATAATATACCTAATGATAAAATTTTATTGTTACATGCTAGGCATACCTTTAAAGATAGAGAAGAAAAAGAAGATAGAATAAGAGAAATAGAAAAGAAAGGTGGTATATTTATTGCAACACAAATAGCAGAAGTTTCTTTGGATATAGATTATGATATATTATTTACGGAATTAGCGCCATTATCATCAATAATTCAAAGATCAGGTAGGGTAAATAGATATGGAAATAAAGAAAAAAGCAAAGTATATGTTTATATGCCAGCAGAATTAGAAAAAATCAAAGAGGATAAAAAATATCCATATGAATATGAAGAATTAGAAAGAACTCTTAAGGTATTAAAAGAAATAAATCAATCATCTAGAGATCTTATCGAAGGAAAAATAATAGAGAAAATAGATGAAAACCTAAATTATGACTTTTATAGAAAATTAATAGAAGAAGAGAATAAAGATTTTGTAAATATCTATGAAGATGCCTTTGAAAATATTGACAGAGAAGGTAATCTCCTATGGTTTTTGTCTAGTACTCTTAGCGAAAAAAATATTATGAATCTTCTAGATTTTAGGGGCGAATCATCAATATTGACATTATTATCCGAAGATATTATAAATGATAAAGATTTGAAAGAGAAGATAAATTCTATAATAAATGAATATCAAAGATTGAAGGATCAAAATGCAGGCTATAGGGAGTGGAGGGAATTCTTTGGAGAACTTAAGAGGTATCTTGTGCCAATCCCCTTATGGATTGTTGCAAGGGCTATGAAAAGTTCTAATAGTTCAGAAATAAAAAGGATTGGTTTTCCAATATTGGAATCTCTACCAGAAGATATGGATAAATATAAATATTTTAAAGAATATGGATTTGTAAATTTAACTAAATTAGAAAAATATGGAGTATTTATAGATTATGATGATGATAATATATATTAATAAACTAATCTAAATGCTTTAAATTCTATATCTTCTATTAAGTATTTTTCTAAACTATAAGCTTGAGCTCTAATAAATGTTCTTATACTTTTTCTACCTTTTCCTTTTATTTTTATAGTTTCATTTATTCTTTTATCAAATTCTTTTATAACTAATTTTTTACCATATTCATTTAATAAAATTCCATTTAATCCTTTTACAAAATGCTCTGGTTTTATCATATTCTGATTTACTAACCATATTAAAATTCTAAAAGTAATTATTGGTTTAAATGGCTCTGAAAGATCTAATGCTAGAGAGAATCTTTTTTCAAAAGGTTCATGTAAAAATGAAATTGTAGGATCTAAATGTGTTTTATATATTTCTGTTAATGTGATAGAATATAAAAGTTGATTCGAAAAACTAATTATTGTATTTGCTTCATTTTTAGGAGGTCTTCTAGTTCTTTGTTCTATTTTATATGTTTTTAATATTCTATCTGTTGCTTCATAAAAAATATTCCATAGATTACTTTCTATACCTCTAGCAGTATTTATTGGATCTTTATATTCATTTTTTAATTCTTCAAACTTTTTATGTACATTGAAGCTTCTTAATCGATAAACATAATCTTTAATTTCATTATATTTCTCTAAGACTTTAATCATATTATATCTAATAGCATTATAATGTTATTCCCATTCTTGTAGTTTTTTCTATTTCATCTTTAATCATATTATATCTAATAGCATCTATAATTTCTAATGATATTTTTGTTCTTTTTTCTATATTTGAATATGCTTCTACCTGTTTTATATGAATAAATCCTGCAGGATTCTTCTGTCTTGGTAAGATAGATCCCAAATAATAAAATATTCCTTTCTTTTGATTTTCATAAAATATATGGATTAGTATATTTCTATCTAATAATAATTTTATGGCATTATATGTAATAGAAATCTTATTTAGTATAAAAATATTTCTAGTATTTTCTATTGGAATTGGAGACTTCTTTTTATCTTTATTTATAAAGTATAAATTATTGCTTTTTCTG
>JBMFJL010000017.1:0-9645 GCA_049973735.1 Nanopusillaceae archaeon | reverse complement strand
ATCCATTTCTCTTTAATTCTTCTGCTGACATTTTTCCTATTCCACCAGTTACTCCTAGCAATACTATGGCTTTCTCCATCATGATTTTTTTTATTTCTTTATCTAGGCTCATATCGATTTTAACGTATCGATATAAGAAAGTAATATATTTTGAGCCTTTTCAAAATATTCTCCTCTTAATTCTTGAAAGAACTTTTCTAGATTTTTTTCAACATCTTTATTTAAATTATTAGAATAGTAATAAATAGTTTTATCTCTGTTAAACATAAATCCAGTTAAATAACATCCATTATTTTCACATTTTTCTAATTCTTTTGTCAAAGAAACTTTGTCTATATTTTCTATATTCTTTTTTCTCTTTTCTTCAATTATATAAAGTCTACACTCCAGATTATTTATTTTACATAATTTTTTAACAAAATTTTCAGAGTATCTTGGTATTTTTAATTTTATCTCATTTTCGTTTGGTCTAAATCCCAATATTGTAGAGAAATTATCTGTATTATTATAATATGGTTTAGATGTGGAAAATCCAAATATTTTAGTTCCCATTTGGTGCCATATATTAAATATCTTCGAAGAGGTCGGTGTATATATTATGAATTCTGCACCAGCAGGTATTTTTTTACTTAAGAAATAATAATAAAATTGTTTTGCAATTCCTTTTCTAGCACCAGAATCAGATACAGCAGTATATACATTGAAGTGAATGCCCTCTATTATCGACCAATGAGAAATCCCGAGTAATTTACCATTTTCTTCATATATCAATAAAACATCTCCATTTTTTATTAAATTTTCTATAAAATCTGTATCATATAATCTATAACTGTTCATACCATTATTTGAATAATCAAAATAGAATTTATTTTCTTCTATTAATCTATTTACAAGTTCTTTTATTTCATTTATATCTTCATAAGTGGCTAATCTTATAGGGTATAACATACTTATAACTTATCTTAAATTTGATTTTTAAACTTTACTTTATGAATCCCAACCTGGTAGCAGTTTTTTCATCCAAATAATATGCTTCTACACCATCCTTTCTTAGTTTTTCAGCTAGATATCTAGATAAGATACCATTTTTACATATTAAAAGATATTTTTTACCTTTCTCAAATTTATAATCATTGAATTCTTCTAATTTGACTATTATTAAATCTTCCTTAGGTGGTAATCTTATATTATATTCTTCTATATTTAAATTTTCTATTAATCTTATTCTTTTAATTTCTTCTGAAAAATTGATATTTAATTTTTCTAATTCTTCTAAAACAATTCTATACTTTGGTCTTGCTGTAGGATGCTTTTCAATTTCACAAATTTCTGGTGCCCTAATATCATAAACTCCTATTCTTTTTGCCAGATTTAATATTTCATCTTTATTAAATCCAATTAATGGTCTCAATACTAAAGAATCTACCATTTTGTTTAATATATTTAATGATTCTATTGTTTGTGAAGATACCTGTCCCAGTGATTCACCAGTTATTATAGCATCATAGTTATGTTTTTTTGCAAATTCATCAGCAATTTTATACATTATTACTTTAAATAAAATCTGTTTATATTTTTTTCTTACAGAAAACAATTTTTCTATTTCTAAATCATATACATATAATTTAGAATTTGGAAAATATTCTTTTAATTTATTATATACTCTATATACATATGATAGATAGACTTCTCCAGCAAGATTAATAAATAGAAAATCTACATCCATACCTCTTCTTCCAATAAGATAAGAAGCTACTGAAGAATCAGATCCACCAGAAAATAGTACAAGTCCTTTCCCTTCAAAGCCTAGTGGAAATCCACCTGGACCTTCAAATTCTTTATCATATAAAAATGTATAGTCTTTGTGTATTTCTATTCTTAATATTTTATTGGGGTTTTTCATATCTGCTTTCAAATTAAATTTTTTTGTAATTTCTTCTCCAACAATTCTACTTACTTCTATTGATTTATATGGAAATTCTTTATATATTCTCTTTGTTATAATTTTGAAACTACCTTTAAAACCTTCAAAAAACTTTTCAGAATATTTAATAATATTTTCTAAAGAAGTATCTATGCATAATGCCGGATATACTTTTTTTATTCCAAATATTTTTGTTATTTTATCAATCCATTCATCTCTATATCCATATATTATTATCCTACCCCTCCTATTCTCGATCTTATCAAAATTTATTCTGTTTTTTATTTGATCTATTAGTTTATTTATTAATTCTTTTTTAACATTTTCGGATTTTGTCCATATTTCATCTACACCAATCAGGATAGTATTATACATAATACTTTAATTTATAAAAAACAAATAAAAGACAATGATAATATTTTATTCCAAATATTTTAGATACCATAATGATAAAAGACATATTGAAAACAACAATAGGGTAAAAATAATCGAAAAAATAATAAAAAATAAATATAAGAAGATAGGAAAAATCAGGAAAGATATATACAGATATATTTCTTTGGCACATTCATTTAAATATATAAAGAAGATAAAAAGAATTTCGAAATATTCTATGAAAAATAACAAAATAGTCTATATAGATGATGATACTTATATATCTCCACTTTCTTATTATTCTATATTAAAATCTGTTGAGGGTATTCTAGAATCTGTAGAATCAAATGAGAAGTTTATATTTGTACCAACTAGACCGCCAGGTCATCATGCTGGTAGAAATGGAATAAATAATATATCTCAAGGATTTTGTATATTTAATAATGTAGCGATTGGAGCTTTATATGCAAGAAAATTTTATAGAAGTGTATTAATACTTGATATTGATATACATCATGGAAATGGGACACAAGAAATTGTTGAAAACAAGAAAAAAATATTCTTTATATCTACTCATGCAAAAAATATATATCCGCTTACTGGATTGGAATCTGGAAATAACTATTTCAACTTTCCACTGGACTGGAAAACTGATGACAAAACATATATAGATATATTTAAAAGCAAAATTATTCCTATAATAGAGGAAATAAATCCTGAAATAATCTTCGTTTCCTTAGGTTTTGATATGCATAAAGATGATCCTTTATCTGTTTTTAACGTAACTTTGAAATCTTACGAATATATATTCAACTACTTAAAAAAATTTAACAAAGTAATTTATGTCCTTGAGGGAGGATATAATCTAGAAGTAATCTTTAATGGTGTTAAAATGCTTATAGACATATATGGATAAAAACTTCTATCTTGGATTTTCCATATCTGCATTTCAAACAGAAGGATATTATGATTATCAAGATTGGTATTATTTCATTAAAAAGGGTAAATTACCAGAAGTAGAGAACGCAAATAGATTATGGGAAAGATATGAAGATTTAGTACCTATATTAAAAGATCTACATGCGAATGCTTTTAGATTTTCGATAGATTGGTCTAGAATTTATAATAGAAAAGAAAGATTGGAGTATAGAAATCTATATAGATATATTAAATTCATTGAATTGTTGAAAAAAAATGATATAGAACCTTTTATAACTTTATGGCATTATGTAAATCCTATCTGGTTTTATGAAATGGGCGGATTTGAATATAAAGAAAATGTAGAATATTTCATAGAATTTGCAGAAAACATTATACGAATATTGACTAAAATGGACGTGAAATATTTTATATCGTTTAATGAACCATGGATATATGTCATATCTTCTTACATAGTCGGTACATGGCCTCCATTTAAAAAGGCAAGTGACATAAATAGCTTGAAAACAGCTTTAAACGTATTATCAAATATTAGGTATGCAAATGATGAAATATACAAGATAGCTAAACAAAATGATGCTTATTTAATATATACAGAAAATCTATCTTTAATTAAATTACCTTTTTTCATTCCTTCTAAAGATATAATAATAAATAATATAAGGATTATATTTCCAGAAAAAATTGACTTTTACGGCATAAATTATTATGGAATCTATAAAAATATGGATGATATAATTAATAGGAAACCAATATTTGATGTATCTTTTATATCAAATATATTGAAAGATTTGGATAAACCAGTATTTATAACTGAAAATGGTATAAACACGGAGGATGAATTTGAAAGAGTTAGAATACTTAAGAAATATATTTACTATTTCGTAAAAAATAGAGAAAGATATAAAATTAAAGGATACTTTATTTGGAGTCTTATGGATAATTATGAGTGGGATGTTGGTTATACTGCAAAATTTGGAATACTAAATAGGGATCTATCAAAAAAGGATTCATATTATGAGATAAAAAACATATATGGTAAATTAAATGAGAGTCTTAATAATACCTATAAAGGGGATTCTAAGGATACCAACTCCTAGAATTCTTTCTGGTGGCATATTATTTTCATATTCCTCCACTATAGGTCCTGGATTATTATCACCAATTATTATAAAACTGTTATTATTGATGCCAACCACTCTATGAAATATATCCTCTTTGTATTTATACATCCCTTTATATAAGACAACATCTCCCACATTAATATATTTTGGATCTATTGGTAATATTATCATGACATCTCCTACATATAAACCATTTGGATAAGGGAAAGTAGAAAAATTTTGTAAAGTTATATTATACTTCAAATATTTTTCAGGATAAAAATATTTATGCTCCATACTTGGAGTTACAATAACAGAAAACAATGGAGGATAAATCAAATATATTATCCCATATACAAATATTATAAATAAGAAAAATAAAAGATCGCTTTTTTTATCCTCCCCAAAAAATATATAAATGAAAAATTCCTTTATTTTTTTAATCATAACTTCTCCAGGTATATCCGCAACTTACACATTTGTAAAACTTAGTTTCTCCCTCGTCGCCAGCTCTAGTTTGCATCGACCAGAAATATGCACCCTTATTTCCACACTTTGGACAAACTATTTCATTATCAATTGGCAATAATTTGTAATCTTGTTCCAATACAATAACTTCATTTGACTTATTTATTTTTTCAGAGAAAATAGTATTTTCATTGCTTTTAACTTTTTCTTTATATCCACATTTTGGACATACAAAATAGCTATTTTCTTTTTTCATTAATGTCCCACATTTTGGACAAAATTTCATAGTTTATAGAATATTTGAAGAAATATTTAAAAAATTATCTATTTTTCAATATTTAAAAATGTTATAAACAGCCCCCATACTGTTAATGAAATAGCTAAAGAAATGATCATATAATACTTATCAAAGATTTCGTTTAATTTGTCATTAATTAAATTTGTATAGTTTTTTTGATATTCTAGTTTTATATTGTTTGCTTGACTTGTTAGATTTTCTATTAATGGTTGTCTTACCTGAACTAATATATTTGCACACTCGTACTTATTACTTTGATATAGTATATATTCTGCTGTATCATAACCTGCAATAAAGGTGTTTATAGATTGATTTGTGTAATAATCAATGCTAGTATTTAGAAATTTTTCAGATAAATTCATTATACTAGATTTTATGGATTCTACATAAAAACTATTGTAATAGGTTATTGCAAAAATAATTAATAGATACAATAATTGAGAAATTGCTTTATATTCATATCCAAATGTTTTTAATAGAAAATAAACTGCAAAAAGTAAAAAATAATTTATTTTATCTTGGAATAATAAAAGGGAAACTATTAAATAGACGGAAAATGGTATGAGGAATATAAATCTATTTTCAACATTTTTGGATAATTTACTAGATACAATAAACAATATCCAAAATGAAATAAAAATTAAAAAATAATAGATCATAAAGCTGTCGTTTATTACTCCATTTATTATATTTATATAAAATTTATTGAGATTGGAAACTAGATAATATAAAAGTATTACTAGAGCAGTATATATTATTGTCGAGATTATTTCATTTCTATTCATAAAAAAATTAGAAATAATTTTGCAATTTATAAAATTTTATTATAACTAAGATTCATGGAAATTTATCCTATTATTCTCGGTTTGATCCAAGGTGTGACTGAATGGTTGCCTATAAGTAGTAAAACCCAAATATTGTTAGCTTCTGTTGTGCTTTTTAATTTGAGTTTATCTGCAGCATATGTTTTTGGATTATTCATGGAGATTGGAACTATATTATCTGCATTAATTTATTTTCGAGATGATATAATTAAATTATTGAAAGGAAAAGAAAAAGAAACTTTAAAATTTATATTGATATCTACCATGTTTACTGGCATAGTAGGTGTAGCACTTTATTATCTTTCAAAACATTTTCTAGAAACTACTTATAATCCGGGATTACCAATGTTTATTCTTGGAATCATATTAATATTAAATGGCTTTTATATAATGTATTCTAAAAGAAAAGGCAAAACAAAAGATAAAGAAATGAATATAAAAGATTCTATTGTAATTGGGCTGGCTCAAGGAATTTCTGCTTTGCCTGGAATTAGTAGATCAGGAATTACAGTATCTACTATGCTTCTACTAGGTTATAGACCAGAATATGCTTTTCGATATTCTTATCTATTATATATTCCTGCCGCAATTGGAGCATTCTTACTATCAATAGTTACATCTGAAGAAAGTTTGAGCTATATAATATCCTATATATCATATGAAGGGATACTTTTAGCACTAATTACTTCTGCAATAGTTGGATTTTTTACTATAGATATTCTACTGAAGTTTGCGAGAAAGGAGAAGGCATATATTATCAATTTCGTATTGGGTATAATTGCCATAATATTCTCGCTAATCTTGATTTTCTATAGCGTACCCTCTAAGTAGGAAATACATAATTACTTATATATTTTTTATTTAATTATAGTTTAATGGATAATAGAAAACTGATACATATTCTAGCCCTAGTTTTATTGGTTTCTCCAATATATTCAGAGCAGCCTATAGTGGGATATCCAATAACAATAAATAATGTTGTCAATTTGACAGATACAAATAGCTATGCAACATATTTAATTAATTTATACAATCCAACCAACCATACCTTTTCTTATTTCTTATACCCATTGTCATCACAGTGGCAATTCATATTTGGAGAAAAAAATACACAAATATCCGGATATTTAAATCCAAACCAGTTATATAACATAACAGTATATCTAAGACCTTATGGAATATCTAATCAAATACCCTTATTGGTTGTTTACTTAAAAGATATGAACGAAACTAATGTATATTATTCTTATACAATAACCTTTACCCCAACATTATTATACAATGCTCCTACTCAAGTAATATCCGTGGAGACTAATCAAACAAATGTTACAAAAAATGAAACAAACAGGACAATAGTTATATATCCAATAACAGGATTCTTCGAATTATCTTCTTATAATGTATATCCAGGAAATTATCTTTACATTTATATAAATGTAAACAACCCAAATGACTTTAATTTATATCAAACATTGTATATTAGTACTAACTATAGTTATTATCAAGAAATAAATGAAACTATATATCCAGGACTTAACTTATATTTAGTTCCCTTATATGTCCCAGACTACATAAATCCAGGAACTTATAGTTTAGATATTAAACTTGGAAACATATCGAAGACTTTTGTTTTCGAAGTATTAGTACTTAATACAACACCAATAATAACAGTATTTACTAAAGGAATGGACATCATAGTAAATATAACTAATCCATACAATTATGTAATAAATTATACATACTACTTACCAGAAAAATATTGGATATTCTCTATATTCAATCCACAACCAAATTACTTTACAGAAATAAATGGAACCAAATATGGAGTATACTACATAATACTTTTGCCAGGACAATCTTTCATCATATCAGAAAGTTTTGATACCCTTCTATTGATTACAATTGTAGGATTAGCAATTTTAATAATGCTAACATTATTATATATGCTAAAGGATAATGTCGAAATAATAAAAGAAGTTAGTAAAGTAGATTTAAAGAATGGTTATATAGATGTAGTTATAACTATTAAAAATAAAAGTTTATTCCCATTAAATGATGTAAAAATAAGTGATAGGGTAAATTCTCCATTAAAGATAAAGGAATACAAAACTATAGAACCATCATCTGTATATAGATCTCCAAACGGATATGTAATAAACTGGAAAGTTGATAATATCAAAAGAAATGAAGAATATATAATATCTTATAGAATTGAATTAAAGACAGAAGAAGAAGTAAAAAGTATAGAGATACCAAGAGCAAGCATATCATACAGATACCTATTCAAGGAATCCACAAAATATTCCAACAGCCTTGTTATAAAAGTAACAAAGTAATTTACCACTTTTTTATAACATAATTATGTTTATCTATTTTCAAATACTATACCTATTTTTATGGAAGATCTTAGAACAGGTTACCAAATTACCTGGTGTCCTGGTTGTACCAACTTTGGTATATATACATCATTTATAAATGCTATTAAGGAATTGGAAAAAGAAGGAAAGATTGATAGAAGAAAGGTTGTATTTACTTCTGGAATAGGATGTGCTGGTAAAATACATAATTACATAAATCTAAGTTCCTTTAGCGGATTACATGGAAGATCATTGGCTTCTGCAGTAGGCATAAAAATTGCAAATCCAGAATTGATCGTACTAACATTTCAAGGTGATGGAGATACATATAATGAAGGTATTGAACATTTCATTTCAGCTTGTAAAGAAAATCCAGATATAAAATTATTTGTTCACAATAATCAGATATTTGCACTTACAACAGGTCAACATACATTCACTACAGAATCAGGTTATTATTCAAAATCTCTAGGTTTAAATGTATTTCAAAAACCATTAAACCCTATAGCATTGGCATTAGTTTCTGGAGCTACCTTTGTTGCAAGAGGCTATGCATTATGGATTGACCATTTGAAATATATTATAAAGGAAGCAATTATGCATAAAGGATTTGCATTCGTAGATATAATTCAACCTTGTATTGTACAACATGATACTAGAAAATATTATGAAGCTAGAATGTACAAATTAGAGGATATAGGACATAATCCAAATAATTTTGAAGAAGCATTGAAAAGAGCATTGGAATATAATTATGAATTAAATGAAAATGCAAAAATACCTGTTGGAATATTCTATAAAACTAGTAGAATCACTTTAGAAGAAGGTTTAAAATCGAAAGCATTCTATAAAATAGATAGAAAATTGAACATTGAAGTATTAAATGATATAACAATTTAATATGTTAGAAAAAATTAGATTATAAACCATATTAGATTTTTCGATATAGGTTAAAAATATTTTGCAAGATATTTATTTTTATGTATACTTACGAATTTGACCTAAATGAAATAGAGAAAAAAGAAATAGAAAAATTCTTAAAAGAAAAAAATATAAAATACGATTTTTCTCAAAATAAATGCACAATATATATAGAAAATTTCTATGATGTATATAAATTCGATAAATTTATTAAATCTTTAAAGATAGGATTTGATATAAAAGATGCTAGAAAAATAATAGAAAATGATTGGGATTTATTAGAAATAGACTTAAAGATGTTATTTGAAAAAAAGATAAATCACGTAGTCAGGGTGATTGGTAGGATAGTTGGAGAAGAGGGTAAAACATTAAGAGAGATAGAAAAAATAACAGGGGCAATTATCAAAGTTAAAGAAAAAAGTGTGTATATAATCGG
>JBMFJL010000016.1:0-9660 GCA_049973735.1 Nanopusillaceae archaeon | reverse complement strand
AAACATTTTTTTAACTTCTTCGTAATTTTCTGTATGTCCTAGAACATACATTAACTTTACATATGCTGTTTCTGGTGTCATATCTTCAGCATATATTACTCCTAAATCATATAATAATCTCGCATTTGAATAAACAAAAGGATTTGTTCTACCATATATTGTTTGTGATGTCATAACAAATACTACACCATTTTCAATACCTCTTTTAATATTTTTTATCCATGAATATTTTTCATCTGCTGGATTTGTTGGTACGTGTCCAAATCCTGTTCCTTCGATTACAATCCCTTTATATCCTTTGTCTACATAAAAATCTATTATTTCTGGATCAGAACCTGGGTATGCTTTGACCAATGCAACCTTTTCATTTAATCTATCATCTAAATATGGTTCTAGATTATTTCTAGTTCTATAATTTTTATTTATAATTTCTATTCTTTTTTCTAGTGGATATATTTTTGCCAATGGCATATCATTTATTGATTGAAAAGCATCTCTTCTTTCTGTATGCATTTTTCTAACTTTAGTTCCTCTATGCGCATATGAAAAAATATCTGAAGATGATCCGTGCATAACTACTGCAACTTCTGCAATATCAGAGTTATCATATATTGCCGAGGAAAGCAAATTTAAAAAAGCATCTGAAGATGGTCTATCTGAGGATCTTTGAGATCCAGTTAAACTAACTGGTTTATTTAAGTTTTTAATAATAAAAGATAAAGCTGCTGAGGTAAAATGCATAGTATCTGTTCCATGTAATATTGTAATACCATTGACATCATCTTTTAGATATTTAATAGTATATTTTGCTATTTCTATCCAATTTCTGGGTAACATATCTTCCGATGCAATAGAAAATGGTTTTTCTATATTTTTTATTTCTACATAATCTAAAACATCTGGTACTAAATCTATTAAATCTTCAGGTCTTGTTAACATATGTACTCCTCCAGTTCTATAATCTATTCTAGATAAAATAGTTCCTCCAGTAGCAATAATAGATATTTTATTGTTCTTTTTAGGTATTTTACGATCTACTTTTATGTTTTCTTCCTCTTTTTCTTCGAATAAAATATCAATGATTTCTTCTTTTTTTATTCCTATATTATATCCATTTTTTAATTTTATAATCATGAAGTCAGATGTTTCATTTACAAGAATCCCCTCAAACTCTTTATTAAGTTTCGTTTTTACCTTTATATATTTCATAAAAAAATACTTGGAAAAAAGGTTTTTAACTTAATGGGTATACATATATAGAATTATTTACATGACATATGATGTTTGTAGAGTTATAATAGCAGTTTATATAGTTATTATTCATTTTTTCAGCATAACATTCTGTAAAATTATATACTTGGCCAAGAAAAGCTGCATCCATCATGTTTTGAGCACAATCAGAAAATGCTATAATTTTGTTATTCATGCTTTGGACTTTATCTACTAGTAAATTCATTGTTAGTATTGTAGATACTAAAAACAATAATCCAGGTATTATTAATATGTGGTCCGAAAGTCTTACCTTCATAATAGTATCATTGAATAAAATATTTATAAATCTTTTGTTTTATGATAATCTTATAAACTGTTATGTAGTAATAGTATTAATAATCACATAAAAAATTAATCATTTATGATAATCTTTAACCCTTTAACACAAACTTTTCTTCTCTCTCATTTTTTCTTAAATGATAAAAAATAATGCTGAAATCACGTTAAAAGCATATTAAAATCTCTTTTTATACTTTATATAATTTTTAATAATCTGTAAATTTGTAATAATATTTTTAATATTGGAAAGTTCTATACTATACTATGGCTGGGGAAGATGTTAACAGAAGAGTATCTGCAGAGGAAGAAATAATAGGAGTAAGCCCAGGGGAGGAATTTAAATTGCTACCAACGATAAAAATAATTGGGGTAGGTGGAGCTGGAAGTAACATGGCAGATTGGTTGTACAAAATGAACATAAAGGGGGCAGAGGTAATAGCTGCGAACACAGATTATGCTCATTTGAAAATGGTTAAAGCACACAAGAAGATATTATTAGGAAAAGATGTAACCAGAGGACTTGGAGCTGGAGGACTTCCAGCAAAAGGAACTGAAGCAGCAAGAGCATCTCAAGGAGATCTAAGAAAATTGTTGGAAGGTGCAGACATGGTTTGGATATTATTGGGATTGGGAGGTGGAACAGGAACTGGTGGAGCACCAGTTGTAGCACAAATTGCAAAGGAAGCTGGGGTACCATTAGTTGTCGCAGTAGCAACATTACCATTTGTATCTGAAGGTGTAGTAAGAAGAGAAAAGGCAGAAGAAGGATTGATGCAATTGAGAAAATATGCAGATAATATAATATTAATAGATAACAACAAGATATTGCAATATGCAGGTAATTTACCATTACAACAAGCATTTGGATATGCAAATAACTTAATAGGACAAATGATTAAA
Organism: Nanopusillaceae archaeon; assembly: GCA_049973735.1. GTDB lineage: Archaea > Nanobdellota > Nanobdellia > Nanobdellales > Nanobdellaceae > Nanobdella. The sequence goes on along the minus strand of JBMFJL010000016.1, from coordinate 7,209 downwards.
GGATTGGTAGAAACATTTGATAAAGCTTCATACATAAACTTAGATTTCGCAGATGTAAAAACAGTTTTAGGTGTTGGAGGAGCATCAATTGTAGGAATAGGTGTAGCTGATGGAGAAAATAGGGCAGTAGAAGCAGCTAAGAGGGCATTAGAACTACCATTGTTGGATGTAGAATACAATGGTGCTGCAGGAGCCTTAGTACATGTAGAAGGAGGACAAGACTTATCTTTGGAAGAGGTAAATAAGGCAGTAGAATATATAAGAAAACACCTAGGAGATGATGCATTAACTATAATGGGTGCAAGAATTAATGAGGAAATGAAGGGAAGAGTAAAAGTTACAGTGATAGTATCTGGAGTTAAGAGTCCATATATATTATCAAAGTGGAAAGAAGAATGGGATGCTGGAAGATTGGGTACAGTATCAAGAGATGTAAATCTAGGAATAGATGTAATTAAATAGTCTTTTTATTTTTTATTTTTAATATATTTTTATGGAATTTGAAAAGTTAGCTCAAATTTTTAAAAAATTAGAATCTACATCTGAAAAAAATATAAAAATAGAAATATTGGGTCGTTTCATCAAAGAAATAGACAAAGATTCATTAAAGGAAACCTTTTTACTTATCCAAGGCATGATATATTATCCATGGGAGGATAAAAAAGTAGGAGTTGCCGAAAAATCTGTGATTAAAGCATTATCTATCGCAACAGGATATGATAAAAGCTATATAGAAAATTTGTTTGTGAAATTGGGAGATCTCGGTTTAGTTGCTGAGAAATTAGTATCCGAGAAAAAACAAAAAGTAATATTTTCCAAAAAATTGACTGTAAAAGATGTCTATAATACTTTTAGATTAATAGGAGAATTAGAAGGTGAAGGGTCACAAGATAAAAAAATAAAATACTTGGCAAATTTGTTTATATCTTCATCTCCTATAGAAGCAAGATATATAGCAAGATTGGCGCTGGAAGATTTAAAGATAGGGGTTGGAGAAGGAATAATAATAGAGTCAATAGCATATGCCTTTTCTTTACCATCAGAAAATGTAGAAATAGCATATGCAATATTGAATGATTTTGGAAAACTTGTAAGAGAAATATTAGAAAAAGGAAAAGATTATGTATACAAAATAGAACCAATACTTGGAAATCCGGTAAAAGTAATGCTTGCTATAAAGGCGGAAAGTGTATCGGAAGCATTGGATATTGTTGGAAGACCTGCACAGGTTGAATATAAATATGATGGTTTTAGGGTACAAATACATAAGAAGGGAGATCAAATACTTTTATGGACAAGAAGGTTAGAAAATGTTACAAAACAATTTATTGATGTAGTTCAATTTGTAAGGGAATGTTTACCTAATGATAAAGATTTCTTAGTGGAAGGGGAAATAGTTGGTTATGACAAAGAAAATAAAAAATATTTGCCATTTCAGATGATATCTCAAAGGATAAAAAGAAAATATGATATAGAAAAAATGATAAAAGAAATACCAGTAGTAGTTAGATTATTTGATATATTATATTATGAAGATAAATCTTTGATAAATGTGCCATTTAGAAAAAGAAGGGAAATATTGGAGAAGATTGTGAATCCAGATCCAAATAAGATTTCTTTAGCAGAAAGTATTGTAACATCTTCAGAAGAAGAGGCTCAGAGATTTTTCGAAGAGGCTATAAAAAACGGGTTGGAGGGAGTAATGTTTAAGAAATTGGATGCAGAATATAGACCTGGTAGGAGGGTTGGTTATATGGTAAAATTAAAACCAGTTAAAGAATCATTAGATGTAGTAATAACAGGTGCTGAGTGGGGTGAAGGAAAAAGAAGTGGTTGGCTAACTTCTTTTGTAGTAGCTGTAAGGGATGAAGAAACTGGTAGATTTTTAGATGTAGGAGAAGTTGGAAGTGGATTTAAGGAAAAGAAAGAATCTCCAGAAGATGTAACATTCGAAGAGATGACAGAAATGTTGAAACCGTTCATAGAAAAGCAGGAAGGTAAATTTGTAAAAATAAAACCCAAAATAGTAATAGAAGTATTATATGATGAAATACAAAAAAGCCCCAAATACTCTTCAGGCTATGCTTTAAGATTTCCAAGGTTCGTAAGGCTCAGACCAGACAAATCTCCTGAAGATATCGATACTATAGACAGATTGGAGAACCTATATGAAAATCAAAAAGGATAATTATTTTTAAAATATTAAGCTTTATTATTATTATATGGTTATTAATGAGGAGTTGGTTAACAAGATAAAGTCAGCTTTTAACTTGAATACGTATGAAGCTCGTATATGGTTAGCTTTATTATCGAAAGGAGTAGCTACTGCTGGGGAATTGGCAGATTTGGCAGATGTACCAAGATCTAGGGCATACGATGTCCTAGAATCTTTAGAAAAGAAGGGATTTGTTATCATGAAATTAGGAAAACCAATTAAATATTTAGCAATACCACCAAACGAAGTAGTAGAGAGAGTTAAAAATAGATATCAGGAAAATATGCTCAAAAAAATTAATGAATTAGAAAAATTAAGAGGATCTACTTTGATTAGCGAATTAGAAGCAATACATAAAGCTGGTTATGGAAATATAGATATATCTGAAAAATCTGGTGCCTTAAGAGGACAACAAAATATAATAAGTCATTTGGAATCAATGTTAAAAGAAGCTGAAAAACAGGTAAATATTGTTACTACAGAGTTAACTTTTGTAAGAAATGCAATGGTACTAAAACCAGTTTTCATGGAATTAAAAGAGAGAAATGTTCCAGTTAGAATAATTACCCCAATAAATGAGGAAAATGCAAAGTATATACAAGAAATGTTAAATTATGTAGAAATATATGATGCAGGAAAGTTTAGGGGAAGAGTTATAACAGTAGATTCAGAAGAAGTATTGATGATGTTGTTTGATGAAAGAGAAGTAGTATCTTCTTTGGATGTTGCTGTATGGTTATATGCTCCTGCTCTGGCGAGATTTATAGATCAAATGATAGAGAGTATAATACCTACATTGGTTCCTGGACAAAAATCATTAATAGATAAAAAACTAATTTAATCCTAGGGTTTTTCAAAGACCCTTTTTATATAATTTATTATTTGTTTTAGGTTTGACATGAGAGGATAATAGGAAGGTTTATATACTTTATTTCCCCATCTTTCAAAAAACGCTATCTCTGATAAATTTGGTTTATTTGGTTTTGGAGGTTTTTCATCCGGATATCCCAAAGTTATTAATAGATGTACGCTATAATCCTTTGGTATTTCCAACAATTTCTTTATCTCATCTTCATTAAATTTTCCAATCCAACAAGATCCGATATTTTTATCAGTAGCTAATAATAATATGTTTTGTGCTATTGCTGCAGTATCTTGTATAGCATATATTTTTCCCATATCTCCATGAAAATATTTTAATTTATTATCGTCAGAAACTATTACTATTATCGTATTTGCATCTTTAATAAAATCTTGATCTGCAATTTTAGATATTTTTTCTATTTTTTCAGGATCTTTAACAATTATAAAATAGTAATGTGGTATATTACCAGCATTTGGAGCATATATAGATAGACCCAGTATCTCTAAAATATCCTCATAGGCTATATCATCTTTTTTATATTTTCTTATACTCCTTCTCTCTTTTATAGCATCTCTTACATCCATAAGATAATAAAACTTTTTGATATTTATTAGGATAAAAAGTATTATTTAATCATAACCAATAGTATCAAAATAATCATTAATGTGGATATGTTTGTTGGATCTAATAAAAAATTGGGTGAAAGAAGGTAAGATAAAAATATTAAGACAATAAAAATTATTGGTAAGATTTTGTCTATCCAATTGTATTTTTTATTAAGGAATTTATATGAAGTTATGGTGAAAAAAGAGACAGAAAATATTACATTTTTCAAATCATTAAAGTTATTGTTAAAATATAGAAAAATATTATAAACTAAAATAAAAATTCCTAAAAAGAATATAAGAAATTTAATGTTTCTTCTATATTTTTCTTCATCCAGTTTTCTATCTCTTTCAACATATTTATACGCAATCGAAGATAGCACAAATTCGAGTATAGATATCAACAAAAGACCAATTAAATTATAGTCCATTAATAATAATATTATGAATAATATTTATAATACAGCATGTGTTACAGATAAGGGATTAGAAGATGTAGTCTTAGATGAAATAAAATTGATATTAAATAGGGATTTTGAGTATCAAATAATTAATAAAAAAAATAAAATTGTGATTCTATGTAATTTGACTGATGAAGAAAGATTAAAATTATTGTATTTATCAAGAACAATAGATAATATATATAAATTGGCAAAAGAAGAAAATGAAAATATTTTAAGAATAAAAATAGACAATAATGAATTTAAATATAAATTATATCTATTAGAAAATTTGTATGATAGAAAATATGAAATAAAAAAGATTAAAAAATTGAAAAGTACAGTAGTATCAAAAATATTATTGTATTCAAAAATAAAAGAGGGAGAAACTATAATAAATTTACAAGATGATGGATCTTTTACCTTAGAGGAAGGATTAATTCTGAAAAATATACCACCGATGTTTTTTAGAAAGAAAGAAATACTAGAATACTCAGATATTTTTGATAAACTAGAAAATATAAAAAATAAGGCAAGCAACATTAAAATATACTGTATTAATGAGGATCAGAATATATTAAATGAAGTAGAAAAAAATTCAGAAAAAGCTTTGGTAAGTAATGTAGTTATATTTAGAAGAATAGATTTTGAATGGATAGATTTAAAATTTAAAGAGAATTCTATAGATAAAATTTACATGTTTAAAATAAAAAATCATGAAAAATTAAGCAAAAGAGACAAATATATATTCTTTCATTCTGATAAATTGCTTAAATCTGGTGGCAGATTATATTTATTATTATATAATAAACATGAAATGTATGATAAAATTATTAATAATATTTCAGAATATATAAAAAAGTATAGATTGAAGATTATTGAAAATTTAATAATATATCATGGTGGTAAAAGAATGTGTCTATTGGTCATAGAAAAAATTTAAAAGGTGATTATCTATAATAAGATTAAATGGATATAATGGAGTTAAAAAGAACGAATAATTTAAAAGATTTGATAGTAAGTGATGTTGTAGTAAAATTCACATGTCCAAATTGTAATCAGGGACTGATCATAAGAAGCAATAGGGAGAGGGCACTAAGTTTGGCCTGGAAATGTCCAGTTTGTGGATTTGAAGGACCATAAAATGACAAATGTAATTATTACACTAAAAGTAACACCAAATGATCCAGAAGCAGATTTAGAAAAAATTACAGAAAAAATAAAAGAGATAATAAAAGAATTTGGTGGTACATATTTAGTAAAAGAGATAAAACCATTCGCATTTGGACTAAATGAATTATATATAAGATTTATATATCCTGATAAGGAATTTAATGAAGAAGGATTTATAGAAAAAGTTAATTCTATAGAAGGAGTTGGTGGATCAGAAATAGTATCTGTATCTTTATCACAAATTTAATGCATATTTTTAAGCAATTTTCTGAAGTAGATATAGATAAACTAAAGGAAGAAATAGAAAATGAAAGAAAATTAGTTTTGGATATAAAATCTGGAAAAATTGAAAAAAGAAGGGAAGATTTGATGAAAGTATCATTATTTATAGTAGAATCTCCAAATAAAGCAAAAACAATTTCTTCATTCTTTGGCAGACCGGCAATAAGAATTATAAATAATCAAAAAGTTTATGAGGTATCTATTGGAAATAGACACCTAATAATTGCAGCATCAAAGGGACATATTATAGATTTAACAACCAGTGAAATTGGTTTATATGGCATTGATATAAAGAACGGAGAATTTTATCCAGTGTATAATACTATAAAAAGATGTTTGGATTGTGGAAATCAATTTACAGAATACAAAGATGGAAAATGTCCATATTGTGGATCAACTAATGTGGATGACTCGATAAATAGAATTAGAGCATTGCAGGAATTGGCTCAGGAAGTAGATGAAATAATAATTGGAACAGATCCAGATACTGAAGGAGAATTTATAGCATATTCTTTATACTTAGTTTTATATCCATATAATAATAATATAAAAAGAGCAGAATTTCATGAGGTAACAAAAACAGCAATATTAAATGCTCTGGAGAATCTTAGAGACATAAATATAAATCTTGTAAGAGCACAATTGGTTAGAAGAATAGAAGATAGATGGTTAGGATTTAGTTTATCCCAAATAGTACAAAGATATTTCAATAAAAATTGGTTATCTGCTGGAAGGGTTCAAACACCAGTTTTAGGTTGGATAATAAGGAGATTTGAGGAAAGAAACAAATCCAGATCATATCTGTTTGAAATAGAATTAGAAAATAATAGAAAACTATATATAGATACAGATATAAAGGATAGAAAAACATCTGGAAAAATAATAAAAAAATTAGTTGGAGAAAAAATAAAAATATTAGAATATAAAGAATTCGAAGATAGAATTGAACCTTTACCGCCATATATAACTAGTACAATACTTCAAGATGCAAGTAATATATTAAAATTAAGTGTAGATAAAATAATGCAAATATTACAAGAATTATTTGAAGCAGCATTAATAACATATCATAGAACAGATTCTACAAGAGTTTCCTCTTTTGGTATTTCAATAGCTAGAGATTATATATATGAAAAATTTGGTCAGGATTATTTTGTTGGCAGGACTTGGGGCGAGGGAGGTGCACATGAGGCTATAAGGCCTACAAGGCCATTGGATGTAAATAAGCTAAGAGAAGCTATAGAAAATGGAGAAATAAACATAGTAATAGAAATGACAAAATACCATTATATTATATATGACTTGATATTTACAAGGTTTATACAATCTCAAATGAGATCTGTAATAGTAAATAAATTCTATCAAAAGATAAGGGTTCCTATATTGGAAAAAGAAATAGAAATAACTGGAATTAAAGAAATAAAAGAGCACGGATGGGATCTTGTAAATCCATTTAGGTTAAATGTAATGAAAATACAACCTATAGATAAGGATTATGCAATATTAAATGCAAAAGCTAGGAAAGTCCCAAAAGTTGCTCTATATACACAATCAGATATTATTAACTTAATGAAGGAAAAAGGTGTGGGAAGACCATCTACATATGCTACTATAGTAAAAAAGGTTATG
>JBMFJL010000015.1:0-9735 GCA_049973735.1 Nanopusillaceae archaeon | reverse complement strand
AGATTTTAATTTTATTTTTCTAATTAATTGATGTCTTAAAATTATCTGATTATATTGACTTTATTTCTTAACTTATAAATATTCTGTGGAGATATACTCTTTATATTCCTCATCTTATTAATTTATTTTTCAATATAATATATTAATGGCGATCAGATCTCCGATAATTGTTGTACTTGGTCATGTAGGTGCTGGAAAAACATCATTATTAGATAAAATTAGAAATACATCTTTTGCTAGCAAGGAAGCTGGCCAAATGACGCAACATATTGGGGCTACAGAAGTTCCAACAGAGGTAATAAAAAATATAGCTAAACCTCTTTTAAACATATTTAAGTTTGATCTTAAAATACCTTCTTTACTATTTATAGATACTCCAGGTCATGAAGCATTTAGCAATTTAAGGAGAAGGGGTGGATCAGTCTCCGATTTTGCAATAGTTGTTGTAGATATTTTAGAAGGATTTCAAAAACAAACTTATGAAGCAATAGAAATATGTAAACAATTAAAAGTTCCATTTTTGATAGCTTTGAATAAAATAGATAAAATTGATGGATGGAAAATTAATAAAGATTTTCCATTTTTAGAAACAATTAAACATCAGGATCAAAAAGTTATGTATAAATTAGACGAATATGTATATAAAATTGTTACAGAATTATATAATCTGGGATTTGATTCTGAAAGGTATGATAGAGTGAGAGATTTTAGAAGACAAGTAGCCATAGTACCTGTATCTTCAAAAACCGGAGAAGGAATTCCAGATTTATTACTAATTATTGCTGGACTAGCCCAAAAATTTTTAGAAGACAAATTAAAAATAAATTTGGAAGAAAATGGTATTGGTGTGATATTGGAAAGAAAAGAAGAAAAAGGATTAGGAAATGTAATAGATATAATACTATACAATGGTAAAATAAAGAAGGATGATAAAATTGCTTTTATAACTAAAAATGGTGTAAAAACCACAAAGGTTAAATCTATTTTAAGACCCGCCTCTCTAGTAGATATTAGATTTGCAAAAGGAAAATTTATAGAAGTAGAAGAAGTAAATGCTGCTGCTGGAATAAGAATCGTAGCCTCTGGTCTTGAAGATGCATTACCAGGATCTACCATATATGTGTATAAGAATGAAAAAGAATTAGAAGAAATAAAAAATAAACTAAAAGCTGATATTCAAGAATTAATATTTGAAAGAAATAATGAGGGAATTATAACAAAATCTGATACATTAGGAACTTTAGAAGTTCTTATAAAAATGTTGAAAGAAAAAAATATTCCTGTAAGAAAAGCAGATATTGGAAATATAAATAAGGAGGATATAGATCTGGCCCTTTCTATGAAAGAAAAACATCCAGAGTATGCTACTATAATTGGCTTTAATGTTAGTATAGAAAAAAATGCCGAAGAATATGCTAAAAGTTCTGGAGTAAAAATAATTCTATCTAATGTAATATATGATCTAGTTGAAAAATTGGAGAACTACGTTAATGAAATTAAATATAATAAATCAAAGATATTAGAGAATTTACCAGCTGTTGGTAAAATAATGGTATTGGAAGGAAATATTTTTAGAAGATCAAATCCTGCCATTGTAGGAATAGAAGTACTAGAAGGTAAAATTGTAAGAGGAAGTTATCTGATAAATCAAGATGGTAAGATTATTGGAAAGATCATGGCAATACAAAAAGAGAAGAAGAATATAGAAGAGGCTGTTAAGGGAGATAAAGTTGCAATTTCCATAGATGATGCTGTAGTTGGTAGAAATTTATTTGAAAAAGATATCTTATATACTTTTATAACTGAAAATGATTATAGAATATTTAAACAATATAAGGATTTATTAACAGAAGAACAAAAGAATATTTTAAAGGAAATTGCAAATATAATGAGAAAAAATAATCCTTCTTGGGGTCTATGATTTATAAACCTTAATAAATTTTTTATGATAATCTGTATTTGCCTTTTCCAAAATATTTTCGGGATTTGATAAGATTATTAAATCTTCAGGATTAAATATATCTTTAATTATTTCTTTATATTGATCTTTATTTAGTCCGATAATATCTTTCTCGCTTTTAGAAATTACTAAATTTATAGATAAATCTCCTATAAGCATCTTTAAATAATATAAGGGTGATAATTCTACTTTATTAAATAAATCAAATTCATAATCGGTATAAAAAATAAAATATAGCGGAAATCCGTTAAAATAAGTTTGCGGTATAACACCAAAATAAAAATAATTATTTATTTTGCTTAATAAAACAGTCTCTATATTTGAATCAAAGTCTAAAACATTTATAGTATATTTGTTTTTCGTACTAGTTATTATCCCATAAAATTTTCTTGGAAAGTCTTTATGTTGATCTAAATGTAGTATTTCCTTCATTATATCATAGAGAGACATCGCAATATATAAAAGTTATTTAAGGATTAAAAATATTTTTACAATAAAAATTAAAATGGCTAATAAAAGGAAAGAAATAATATTTAAGGTTATTGTATCGGACAGGAATAGTGGGAAATCTATACAGATAGATACCAAGAATGAAGCTCTAATAGGCAAAAAAATTGGAGATATTATAGATGGCTCTATAGTATCTGATAGTCTAATTGGATATAAACTTAAAATAACTGGTGGTTCTGGTTTTGAAGGAGCACCAATGGTAAAATATGTAGAAGGGATGGTTAAAAAATATGTTTGGTGGAATAAAAATAAAAAAGTTAGAATAAAAAAATTGGTCAGAGGTAATACTATATCTCCAGAAATTGTACAGATAAATACCGTAATAGAAAAATTTGGAGAAAAAGATTTTAATTCTTTATACGAAGAATTTAGAAATAATAAACAAAAGAACGCTAATCAATGATTTTATCTTTGGGAATTGAATCTACAGCACATACATATTCTATTTCAATAGTAGATGAAAATGGTAGAATATATTCAAATGAAAGGGTAATTTATAAAAGCGAAAAGGGAGGAATACATCCTAGAGAAAGCTCTGAATTACATTCTAAAGAGGCCATTAATGTTTTAAAAAATGCTGTATGGAAAGCAGGATTTATTTTTAAAAGAATAGGTGGAAAGTATTTCATTGTAGATGCTTTATATGAAATAAAAAACAAATTAGCGGGGAACGTATCAGAAAGATTTCATGAAGAGCCATGGAATAGATATAGATATTTATTATTGGAAAATGGAATAGAAATAAAAATAGAGAATAATAAAGTTGTATCTAACGATAGTAAACTCGAAGATAGCTTTAATAAATATATAAATGAGTTAAATGAGTTTGAAAGATATATAAACTTGGTCTCATATTCTGCCGGTCCTGGTTTATATCCTACATTAGTACAAGGATATTTTACTGGAAAATTATTTTCAAAAAAATTTAATGCAGATCTTATCGGAGTGAATCACCTTATAGCCCATATTGAAATAGTAAAATTATACAATAATTTTAAAGATCCTTTGGTTTTATTGGTTTCTGGGGCTAATACAATGCTTTTATCGTTTGAAGGTGGAAAATATAGGATTATTGGAGAAACCTTAGATATAGGGGTAGGTAACTTTTTAGATAAAGTCGGAAGACTTATGAATTTGGGTTTTCCAGCAGGACCAAAAATAGAAGAATTGGCAAAAAACGGTAAAAACTTAATTAAATTGCCTTATAATGTTAAAGGAATGGATGTACAATTTGGAGGAATGTATAATTATATTAAAAATTTAATAAAAAATAATAATAATATTTCAAAAGAAGATTTAGCATATTCTATACAAGAATATGTATTTTCTATGCTGGCAGAAATATCTGAAAGAGCATTAGCATTATTGAATAAAAAAGAATTTGGATTAACTGGAGGTGTTGCTGTAAATAAGAGATTACAGAAAATACTCATAGACATGTGTAGAGAAAGAAAAGTTTCATTTGGAACAGTTCCATTAGATCTTGGTAATGATAATGGTGCAATGATTGCTTGGACTGGTATATTATGGTATAAAAATGAAATGAATTTGATCGATGGAATTAATCCATACTGGAGACCCGAAGATATTGAGTATAAAGCTTTAAATAAATAAAGATAATATATTCTTTTATAATGGCTTTGGTTGAGAATGTAATCGAATTGATAAAACATAGAAGCCTAGCAAGAAAGAAAAATATGGGAAGCAACACAAAAGCAATTAGAGATTTGAGAAAGAAAATAGCTAAAGAAAAACAAAAAACAGTATGAAAAAGAAACTTTTCTCCGGTCTACCTACAGATATAGATACAACAACAAAGGAAATAGAGAAAGAATTTCAGAAAATAATCATTAAGGCAGAGAGAAGAAGCTATGGAAAAATAGTAACTGTAATAAGAGGTATTGATGAAACTGTAGCTAAAGAAACATTAAAGGAATTGAAGCACAAACTGGGTTGTGGTGGAACTTACAAAGATAATGTTATAGAATTGCAGGGAGATCATAGAGATAAATTAAAAAAATTGCTAGTAGAGATGGGATACAAAGAAGAAAATATAGAAATATCTAATGAAATTGAATAAAAACTTTTTATCATATGAATTTATAGGACTGCACGTAGAGGTACATAAGAGTAGTATAAAATCGCTAGAAGGATTATATGGAGAAATAATTGATGAAACAAAGAATGTTTTTTATATAAAAACAGAAAATGGTGTAAAAATTGTCCCAAAGGCTAATTCCAAATTTATTTTTTATTATGATGATTTTGTTATTTTAGTTGATGGAAATTTAATTAGACATAGACCCTGGGATAGGCTAAAAATAAAACTTAGAAAAATTATATAAAAAAATTTATATTATGCTAAGTACCTAATTCTTTATATGAAAATGAGATCTGTATCGCCACTCATAGCAACTATAATATTAATAGCTCTTACAGTAGCTTTAGGTGCAATTATTGTAGGATGGGCAAGAGGATATGTAAAGGGACAGGTATCTACGCTAGGAGCAAATGCACAAGTTCTAGGAGTAGTTTGCAACAAAAATCTTGTAAATGTAACAATTCAAAACATAGGATCTACCCAGATAAATCTACAATATCTTTCTGTAGAGATAACAACTCAAACTGGCAGCACTTATAAATGCCCAATTTCTCTTAATACTTCAACAGTTCCTCAAGGTGTTGCATGTATAATCTATGCTGCATTCAATGTAAGCGGCAGCAGTATTTCAAGTATAAGCAATCCAAATACTAATCTACAATTAAATGACATAATAGTATTATCAGTAAATACTTCTTCTTCATTAAGTGGACAACTGACAGGTTCAACAGTAGGATTATTGTATTATGATAATCAGATAGCTTCATCTACTATAGGCAATTGTTAATACACATACGTAGTAAATATAAAGAATAAATATTAAAAAAATAAATATTTAACTATGGAAATTAAATCTGCAAAAGCAAGAATAGTTTTGAATTCCAGAGGGAATCCTACTATAGAAGTAGAAATTAATGGTTATCATGAATCTGCTCCAGAAGGGGCTAGTAAAGGAAAGTATGAAGTTAAATATTTAGAACCGGAAAAAGCAGTTAAATTATTTAATGAAGAGTTAGTAGACTTCTTAAAAACATTTGATATACAAAGTTTTGATGATTTAAAAGATTTTGAAGCTGAATTCGAAACAATTGGTGGTATAGAAAAATATGGAGCAAATACTTTATTAGCTACAGAGTATGCAATTTTGAGAGCATGGTCTGCATATCAAGGCAGACCAATATATGAATTTTTCAAAAAGAAACCAAGAATGAATATGAGAATTTTAGCTAATGTAGTAGGAGGTGGTGCGCATGCAAAAGGAAGAAGTACAGATATACAGGAATTTTTGGTTTCTCCTGACACGAATAGTATAAAATTATCTATATTCATAGCATCCTATGTTCATAAGTTGCTTGGAGAAAAATTAAGTTTATTAGATGATAAATTCACATTTGGAAAAAATGATGAAGGTGCGTGGACAACAACATTGCCAGAAGAAACTGTACTAGAAATTCTAAGGATAATTGAAGATGACATAAGAAACGAATACAATGTAGATTTAGATTTCGGTTTAGATTTCGCAGCAAGCCAATTATATAAAGACGGTTATTATGTGTATAAAAATAAAAAATTACCTAAGGAAGATCAAATAAATTATGTTTTATACTTAGCTACAAATTACAATTTATTCTATGTTGAAGATCCTTTACATGAAGATGATTTTATTGGCTTTGCTGAAATAAACAATAAAACTCCAGCAATTATTACTGGTGATGATCTTACAGTTACAAATATTTCTAGAATTAAGAAGGCTATAGATCTTGGATCTGTTAAAGGTGTTATAATAAAACCTAATCAAATTGGATCTATAGTTAAAACATATGAAGCAATAATGTTATGTAAAGAAAATAATATTTATCCTATATTATCTCATAGATCTGGAGAGACTGAAAGTAATATTATAGCACATTTAGCAGTTGGATTTGAAGTACCTTTTGTAAAATTTGGTATAGTTAATGGAGAAAGAATTGCAAAATTAAATGAATTAATCAGAATAGAAGAAAAACTATACGGTAAATAATTTAAACCATTTTTTATATTCTTCCTTCACCTCTATCAAATCTAGATTGATTAGTATATCCAGCATACCCCATATATAATTTTCCAATTCAAATGCTTTTACATAGTCTTTGGAATTATAAAAGTACAAAAAGTCTTTATAATATGCTAAAATAAAATTTTCAAATCTCTTATCTTTAAATTTTATATCTTTAAATATCTTTTCTAATTTTTCATACTCTCTATTTAAATAATAAAGTAACTCCTCCTCGTTAATTTTCATAATATTTTTCTTGTAAGATATTTTTATAATGGATAAACTAAAAGAAATAATTAGCAAATTTAGTATTGATGAAATATTAGAATATGAAGAAAAATATGATAAACAATACATTAACCTAAAAAAATTGTACAATAATATAAAGAATGAACAGTTATTTTTGAAAATATCAGTAATTAATTCTCTATTAGCATTCCAGTTAATATATAAAGGAGAAAAGTTCTGGGAAATATTTTCAGAATATTTTTCAAAAGATAAAATAGACATATATAGCGATTTCGTACAATTTATAGAAAAACACAATTTTAGATTTAAAAAAACAAAGATTGCAAGGCTTAATAAAATATATAGTTGGATTAAAGATAAAGATTTATTAAAATATAAAGATAGGCTAACAGATTTCAATAGGGATATTGCTATAGCTATGAATCAAAAAGTACATGATAAAACAATTGTTTTCACAACAAAAATATTTGGTTATGCAATTAGAATTTTGGGATACAAAATAGTATTTCCAATGGATATAGCTATACCAATTGATAATAGAATATCAAAAATATCTAAAGACATGAATTATTGGTGGAAATTGTCGAAAGACACAAACATACCTCCATTACATATAGATTCTTTAATTTGGATAACCTATGGATTAACTTATGATGAAATAAAAAATATTAATGAAGATTTTAGAGAAAAAATATTAGAACTAAAAAATTTATTGGAGTGTATTATTAAAAATTATTAATCCATCTGATGCTAACAATATATCTCTCCCAATTTTATCTTCATTTATTAATTTAGATGCAAAATCTGTTTCAATTTTTCCCTTACCAATAATAATCTTCTTAGATGGAGTTAATAGATATAAATGATTTTCTTTTAAAGTAAATTTTTTAGTTTCTCTTAGGTTATATCCAATGAATATTACTTGATTTATAGAGTATATTCTGTCTTTATTGCTTATTTGATTATATTCATATATATATAAATCTCTATCAGAATTAATTAAAGTTATAGAATTATCTTTTATTTCTATTTCTCCATTCCAATTTATTTTATTATCATTATAATCATTAGATGTTATAGTTTTTCCATAATCTATTGTCATTTTATTTTTATTTTTTTCGATTTTTATTTTTCCTTTTTCTATATCTAATTTTATTCCTATACCTATGATCTCCATTATCATATATAATATCTCACATTATAAAAAATTGAACCTTTTAAAGATTAAGTTTTTTATTTTTTATTATTGTTTTAGATATATATGCCGCCGTAGCTCAGTGGTAGAGCATCCGGCTGTTAACCGGAGGGTCGTGGGTTCAAATCCCACCGGCGGCGTCACCTTTTTTATATAATATATCTCTATTTGCTTCTAATAGTTTAGGTCTAATATTTAAAATTTCTGCTGCAGATAAAAATTTAGTTCCATAGTTTCCTCCAATTTCATTCAATTTCTCTAAATATTTTAAATAATCTTTATCTCTAGCCATATGATGATCTATTATTATTTCTTCTATGTCCGTATGTCCTAAAAGTATCTCAACATTATTGTAGAAAATTTCTTGAATGATATTGTCTTTATTTATATAAAAGGGAGGGCCAGATAGTATAAAGATATCTGGATTTTTTTCTATAATATATTTTAATGTATTTTCATCTAGAATTCCTTGTATATCTGAACCAAAAAATAAAGATTTATTCTTATACTCTACATATACTCCTATTACAAAACCCAATGGTGTACTTCTGAATCCATGATATAATGGAGGCGATATTTCTATATAAGTATTATTAAACTCAAATTTTTTATTATCTCCAAAAATAATTTCAGATTTATTTTTTAATCTTTTTATAACTTCAATTCCTCTATTTCTTTGAGAATTGTTTATTCCATTTTCTATATCCTTTAAGATAATTTTTTTATTGTAGAGAATTTCGAAATGTTCATATTTAGGATTTGGACAATGATCCCAATGATAATGAGTGATAACTATTAAATCTACATCCTTTGATAATTCAATTATTTCTTTTCTTCTTTTGTCTAATTCTTCCAATTCATACTTATGAGGTTTTAAATTATATCTACTGGGTCCGATTGCAATAGAAGGATCTATAAATATGTTCATATCTGTTTTAACAATCGTTGCCATTGATCTTGTAGAAAAAGAATCAAAAGCAACAGGTATTATTATCATAAAAAAATATTAAAGAAAAAATTAATAAACAGCTTTTCCTAAATCCTTTATTAGTTCCCTTTCATTATATTCGAATGCCCCAGTTACCTTACTTGGATTTATACCATACATAAATACAACATTATTTTCAGATATTTCAAATATATATCCAATATAATTATATTTTCCTTCAATTATATTTACTACTTCCTTTACGAACATTTCTCCAGGTATTTTTGGATAATTTTCTAATTTAGCCCCCATGCCTTCTTCTCCAGTTTTTATGGTATCTGGGAATAATGCGTATATTTTTCTTTTTCTATTATTTCTTTTATCATCATCTAAAATTACTTCTATATGTGCTTTTAATGCAGCTTTTGTTTCTTGATATAAAGGATCCCATCCTCCTCTATAAAATGATGAAATAGATGCCATATATATCGTATTTAATACTAGTCCGTGTTTTAACAGTTCATAATCCATTTTTACTATAGATTTTACATTTGTTTCATATTCCAGATCTATATTATCTTCTTTATAATCTGCAAAATTGCCTGAATGAGGAACTATTATTCCTAAATTATAAAATATTGATATTTCATATCCTTTATTTTTTAGATTTATTATTTTCTCTATTATTTTTTCTCTATCTTCTTTTTTAGTTAAATCTCCCACAACGTAATCATCTATTATCTCATTCTTTTTCATT
>JBMFJL010000014.1:0-10119 GCA_049973735.1 Nanopusillaceae archaeon | reverse complement strand
CATCTTTTCCTATCATAGCTGCTATTTTCTTCTTTAATTCTTCTCTTTTTGGAGTTGCTTCTCCCTTATGTTCTATCTTGACTATTATTTCCTCTCTATTCAATAACTGATTTTTTTCTCTAGTTAGTATAACTACTTCCATGAAAAATATTTTTATAGTGATAAAATTTTAAATTTAAATTGGTCTTAATTTTTATTATGGTAACTGATGGTATAACATATGCTTTAACTTTCGCTATAGGTTTCCTTTCAGCAGAATATATAACAAAGAAATTTAAGCCAGAATTGTTCATCGAAATAGTGACAAAGTCAAAAATATACAAAACAAAAATACATCATTTGTACTTTTCATTTGCAGCACTCTTAACTTATATCTTCAATCTTTATATGATAGCATTATTGTTCTTAGGTATTGGTATACACGATTTAATATTAGAAATTAAAAAAATTCTAAATTATAGAAAGTAGAGTAAGTAAGGTTATAACAGCAACGCCTGCTATTGCCATTACTGGAACATTCGTTTTCTCTGAAACAACTAAATTAGATAAAGTATTATTTGTTAGAATATTTCCACTTGGGGACAATACATAAACAGGAATATCTACTGTAAATGATGCACTACCATATGCGCTTGATGTACATTGTATACCAACTAAATAGTCTCCAACCCCACTACTCAAACCTACCATATCTGATGCTAGAATAACTGCTCCTCCAGCTGGTATTGTAAAGCTTTTGGCATTTTGTACACCATTTACATCATAACTGGAAATTTGTGCAATTGAATTTGTTATTTGTGGTAATACATTTAATGTACATTGCAAATCTGTTGGAACAAGGTTCTTTATTAGTATTTTATAGTTTATCTTTTGTCCAACAAACAATGTTATAGAATTTGACTCTGTGGATATTCCGAATATTGTTGTAGAATTTAATAAATAAGTATAGTATGTATAGTTTTTACTATAATACAATGCATAATCGTTCTTAGATTGTATTTGCACAATACATAAAGAACTTGGACACATATTCTGTGTATATACGAATTGCGCATTACAGTTTCTTGGATATAATCCACCACTGAATGATATATAACATTCTTTAGCATTTATGTCATATATATTGAATATTGTTTGATCTGTTAATTGTATACCTTCCCTTGGATATTCTATATAGCTAACTGGCAAGATTATAGAATAGTTATAAATGTATGTATTCCATCCATATATTGTAAATGTAATATTGTAATCGCTACTCTTACATTGCAAGCTTTTTATATTTATTTTAACATTTAAATATGATACACTTCCAGGATCTAATGAATCTATCATATCATTATTGCTTAAGATTTCTATACAGTTGGGATTATAATAAATATTTCTAACAGATATGTTTTTTGCTGGCACTGGACCTAAATTCTTTATTTCCAATTTTATATTTGAAGGGGCTCCATAAGTAATTTTTGTTAAATCGGGTGTAGTATTTATGCTTAAATTATCCCATCTTATATCTACATAACCACTATTTAATACGGGAGAATACACTGATAATCCATAGTAATTTAAATATGTTATATTGTAAGGTATTCTACAATCCACATGTTGACATTTATCTGTTGAGAAATATATGTACAATTTATTAACATTGTTTTCCTTTAATACAAAACTATATCCGTAATTTATATTTTGTATTGTATAATTAACCAATACAATTAAATCTCCAATACCAACATTGTTTATATCCCCTATATATATTCCAATACCTGGATTTGTATTCCATATATATGGATAATATGTAATGTTGGAAACACTCAATGTAGCATTTGGATTTATAACTAGAATTTTATATCCTGGTTCTGGATTTATTGGTAACCAACCTTGGGCTTGATTAATAATAGCACTTATATTACATAATCCTCCATTTGGATCACAAATATATGATACTGGATTATCACAAACTGTTTTTATATAATCTTGATATATTACATAGTATCCAGCATCTTGCTGGGTGAAATTATATACAGAAACTAAAGATGAACCAGCAACCGGAGCATACCATGGCAATCCCGGATACATGAATCCCTGATCTGGATACAAATTATATATCGTATTTCTGCTAACTGAATAATTCGTGAAATTAATCCCTATATTTGATATACCCGCAATATATCTTGCAACATTTAAATCATAGTTATTATTTGTTTTGTACAACCATATAGCCACTGCCGAAGTACCATTCGTTGAGTGAGCATCTGAACATAAAGCATTATAACCACTCGCAACAGAAAATGCCAAAGTAGTATTCTGTGCCAATATGTATACTCCATTGTAATATGTATAATATGATCCTTGTCCATTTCCAAAATAAGTTATATTTATTGATAATGGATTCGAATTTGTACTTGCACCAGTATTTGTTCCTGCATGAGAACAAGATTGACTGGTAAATGAACCAGAAACTGAATTTAATACTTGTAGTGGATTATCAGAAACAGAAACATTATATTTTACACCACTATAATCGTAAGATCCTAGAAATGTATAATTACCTACTTGATTTATATAGTTAGAGATGTTTAAATCACATATATTTGTTCCCCACTCCGGATCTCCAGTTCCTGGACAATTTGTTCTCGTCAATATATTTCCAGAGGCTTGAACCAATGTAAAGTTGAAGTATACTATATCTCCTTTTGTAACAGGACTTATTTTTATTGTAGAAGAAATACATCCTGGTATTATCTGCACTGCTGCACTAGATCCAAGATAGATTGGATTAGAATAATATTTGAAGTAATATGGATAATTTATATATACTGTTCCATTATAATCGGTAGTATTACATTTTAAATTGCTTCCAGAACCAGTACAATTTTTCACTGTTATTAAATATCCCATAAATACTGTATTTATTTGATCTGGTAGATTTTTTGGTAAATTATAAAAACTAACATTATAACTATATTTAGTTATACTATTTCCATTATATGAATATGAGCCTTTAGCAAATATCTGACTT
This sequence comes from Nanopusillaceae archaeon, assembly GCA_049973735.1. Lineage (GTDB taxonomy): Archaea > Nanobdellota > Nanobdellia > Nanobdellales > Nanobdellaceae > Nanobdella. Next base: position 7,100 of record JBMFJL010000014.1, on the reverse strand, counting down.
GTATTAGATAAATTATAGAATGTAAAATTTACATAAACTGTACCTGTAAAATTGGCTGTAGTTATGTTTAAACTGTCATTTGGTATACATATAGAATTTGTACTGAGAGATACATTTTGAGAGTGTATACTAAATAATGCTGGTATTAATAGTAGTGGTAACAACAAGAATTTTCCTTTCTTCATCTTCTTCATCATGATATATAATACAGCAAATATTATTAATAATATAACTATTATTGTGAATATACCTTTGTTACTGGAAATAGGACTAGTTCCTTGAGCAGTTTGATTAGTAGAGATATTTTCGCTACTTTGAACTAAATTTGAATAGTTTATAGCCCAACTATTAGAATATTCATTCGAAGAAAAGTATATATAATACTTTCCACTATCTGAAAATGTATAATTCAAACAACCATTTTCTATTTTTGCAGTATATATAACATTGCTTTCAGAATTATATCCTATATTCAATATTCCAGAAACATTCGAACATATATAGAAATAGTTATTCGAATAATTTACATAAATTAGATCTTCTAATGGTATTCCATATGTATTTGACTTATCTAACCTATAATAAGTACAATATTCGGTACCTATTAAATTATAAAATGGCCCTTCGGGATGATAAAATAGAGTCAAACATAAATCAAATTCTGTTGAATTTATGGGTAATCTTTTATTGACATATGTAAATTGTGTAAGATTCCAACCTATATTTCCTAAATATATTTCTTCAGAATATCCCAAAACATTAGAGAATATTTTAAGCGAAACATTTTCAGTTACTGGATAAGTAAAATGATCCGGTGATGGTGATACTATAACTGTTAAATTTCCATTTCCTTGTAAAAATACACCTCCCAACCTAACTGTTGGTCCTAAAACTATAAATCTAGATCTATATATGGATTGAATTTGACCATCTTTAGCCAATTCTATTCTTATAGAATATGCGTTGGGCATATAATTTGCAACATTTATATTATCTATCTCTATTCTATTATATCCTTTTTTCAAACTAACATTTTTCGTAACACTGTATACGGGTGGATACAATATATCATCCCATGGGGCAATTACTATTTTTAACGATGCATCAGAATCTACATCAGAGTAGACTGTTACTGTTAGATTTACATAATTTTGTACACCAAAGCCTGATGGACCACTTAAAGAAGAATAATAATATCCTGAAGACGATAATGTAGAACCCCAAGTATATAAAGTAGAAGAAGACAAATATGTACCATCTTTATATATATATATTAGAGGATAATTTCCAGTTGGATTGTTTACATATATCTCTGCATATGTTTTTGGATAATATATAAAGGGTAAACCATTAATTTCTCCTAGGGGAGTATATAAGTATACAACAATATAATAGTATCCGGATTTTATATTTTGTGGTAATTTATAGCTCAATGGTATTGTAATAGTTTTTCCAGGTTCTAAATATATATTATTCAAATAGAATTCGTATATTTCATTATCTGATGTAAATTGAAATGGATATATTGGATTGTTATCATTTTTTTGCATTATTTGAACAACTAAAGATACATTCGGTATATAATATATATCTCTATAATCTATTGTTACATTAAATGAAACATCTTGCCCCGCAATATATGTATATGTTGGCAATTGTATACTTAGAAATGCTACTGGTGTATATAAATTGCTTTGGTGCCATATTGTTTGTGAATATATAGAACCAGATATAAATAGAAAACTTAATAGTATTATATATTTTTTACTCATACCATAAAGATTACTGAAAAAAATTTAAAAGTTTATCAGAAATTACTTGTTTTTAGTGCAATCTTTATTACTTCATCTATATCCTTTACAGGTGTTATCTTTATCTTTTCAAATAATTCATCTGGTACATCATTGTAGTTCCCTTCTGGTATTATAACTTCTTTTAATCCAGCATCAATTGCAGCTTCGATCTTTGCTATCACCCCACCCACTGGTAATACTTCCCCTCTTATAGATAAGGATCCTGTCATTGCTATATCTTGTCTAACTGGCCAATTTTTAAGTGCAGAAATTATTGCTGTAGCAACGGTTATAGATGCTGAATCCCCTTCAACACCTTCATATGTTTGCAAAAATTGAACATGAACATTATATCTCTTTAAATCTTCATTAAATTTCTTTTTTATAACAGCTGAAACATTTATTATTGCTTCTTTTGCTATTTTTCCCAAATTTCCCGTAGCAATTACTTTTCCTAAACCTTTTCCAGGGACTACCTCTGCCTCAACAGGCAATACTATTCCAGAATAATATAAATTTGTTCCAATTACCCCCAATCCATTCACCCTTCCTATTGAATAACCTTCTGTCTTAATTACTTGATACTCTTTTTTCTTTTTAATATAGTATTTTGAAATTTGTTCTTCTAAGCTCAATGCTTTTTCTTTTGCTTCAATAACATCTTCTGGTTCTACATATTTCTTACCTTTTGATTTCGCAATATCTCCAGCCAGTCTTACTAATCCACCTAAATCTCTTAATCTTAATGTTAAATATGATTTTCTGCCAGACCTTCTCTGAGCTTCTCTTATTATTTCTATAACTGCTTCCTTTGTGAAATGTGGTATATTACCTGTTTTTTTAACCTCTTGGGCTACAAATTGTGCAAACTTTAATGCATTTTCCTTGGTAAATGGTACTTCATTCTTCATAAATACTTCATATCCATATCCTCTAATTCTTGATCTAAAAGCTGGATGAAGATTCTTTAATGTTTCTATATTTCCAGCTGCTACTAATACAAAATCTGCTGGAGCTGGTGTTGTTCTTACCATAGATCCTGCAGATCTCTCAGATCTACCAAATATAGGATATTTCTTTTCTTGCATTACAGTTAGTAACTCAATTTGCACTTCTGGTCTCAATGTTCCAATTTCATCTATAAACAATACACCCTTATTTGCCTTATGTATTGCGCCTGCAATTACTCTTTGATGCGGTGGCGTCTCCAAACCTCCGGACTGGTATGGATCATGTAAAACATCACCAAACAACATGCCTTCAAATGCACCAGTAGCATCTATAAATGGAACAGATTTTCTTTCAGAATTATCTACAATGATTTTTGGTAAATTTTTAAGTATTTGTCTTTGAACAAATTGCATTGAAAAGGACATACCCAGCATTAATATCATTAATCCTACAAAAGTAGCACCTGCCATTATATAATTACCAATGTAGTAAAAATACATTGGAGTTAACGCAGAAATTAGTAGTAATATTATATAAAAATACTGAAATGCCTTTGCTTGTTCAATTAATTTTTTCCTCATATCCTCTACAATTTTTCTACCAACTCCAGCTGGGAATGTTCTAACTATTGGATTAAATTCATCTTGAGGATTTGGAAATACAACTATGTCCTCTAAACTATTCACTAAATCCTTATCTTCTGACAAAATTTCTGCCAATGCTTGGGCTAGCATAGACTTACCAGTACCAGGATCTCCTATTAATAGTATATTTCTCCTTTGTTTGGCAGCTTTTTTTATTATTTCCAAAGCCTCATCTTGTCCAATAATTTGCTCAGAAATTTTTTCAGGTACCTTTATTTCTTCGGTAGTTTTAAAATTAAATATATTGAATAAATCCTTTACAGATATAATACCTTCGTTATTCATATACCATATTTTAACCTATAAAAATATAAAAATTACAATGATCTATAAATTTATAATGTTCGAATATATTAAAATCGATAGAAATGTTGTTTACTATTTGATAATAGTTGCATTCTTTTTATCTTTCAATTCCTGGTATACTATACAGTTGGGCATAATTAATCTACTCTTTTCCATAATTTTTACTTTTCTATCTTATCTGATAACATTATTTATATTTAATATCGTTGGATCATGGTATGGTCTATATATAAATCTACCATTGGTTACAGCAGAAATAAAGAAATTAATTTATCCAAGAGAAAACCCTTTAGAGAAAATATTCATTCCAATAATTGCTCTTATAATATTATTTTTCTTATTTAATAATGACCTTTTTCTACTAGTTGTTTCATATTTATTATTCTTATTATTTTATAGAATATACTTGGAAAGGTCTAAAAAAGAAAAAAAGGATACTATAAACATAACTATTGCAAAAAGAATAAATCTAAGCTATATTTTAACGATATTTATTTCTTTAATATCTTTTGGATATTTTGTACCCATCATATTTTCATTAAAACCAGTAATTATAGAATACAAAAGAATAGGTAGATCTAGAAATCTTGAGGTCTCAAACTCAGAACTTATAAGAATTGTATTTATTTCCTTATTATTACTGTGGATTTTTTATTCCTACTTGAAATATTTTTCTACTATTAACCCACTTTTATTTGGATTTACAAAATACTTCTTCTACTATCTATTCTTCTTCACTTATATGTCAATAATACCTCTAGGTATGATCTTATCTCCATATATATCAATAAGGAGGGGCTATTCTTACTCTAATAAATTCATAGGAGATATTTTGATCATATCTAAATTGCAATTTTATATTCCAATGCTAATAACTCTATCTTTGCTACCTATATTTTCAATAATATTTAATCCTATTCAAGTAATAATTATAACTTTCTTAATATTTTCTGTAATATGGTTGAGAAAAACTTTTGATGCCATTGTTAGTAAATAATCTTAGAATGTTTATTTTATTAAGATTTCTTTCTTTAATTATCATTACAAAAATAATATTTTTTAACGATATTTTTCCATTTAGTCATCGGTAAGTGTTTTATCTATCGATAATATTTAAAAAAGTTAAGTTTATAAGCATAATTTTTAAAAACCTTATAATGGTTCAAAAGCTTATAAGAAAAGAGGAACTTAAGTGTCCCGTATGTGGTAGTAAAGAATTTATATACAACGAGAAAACAGCAGAGCTAATATGTACAAAATGTGGTTATGTAATAGAACAAGTACCATATCTAGGTAAAGAATATAGAACAATTGACTCTGACGATATAGAAAAGAGATCTAGAACTGGAAGCGCAATAAAGTTTTCAAACATGGCAAGCTCTTTATCTACAGAAATTGGAAAGACAGAAGCTGGAAATACCGTAGAAGACACGCTATTGATAAGAAAATTGAAAAAATGGCAACAAAGATCAACCAGCTCTTATGAAAGAAATTTAAAATTAGCCCAACAAGAATTAAAAAGAATTTCATCTTTCCTACAATTACCAAAGCAAGTTGAAGAAACAGCATTAAGATTATATTTAGAAGCGGTTGAAAAGGGATTGATAAGGGGGAGATCTATAGAGAATGTTGTAGCTGCATGTGTATATATTGCATGTAGAATGCATGACGTTGCCAGAACAATTGATGAAATTACAAATGCTGCTAATATACATAAAAAAGAATTAGGTAGAACTTATAAACATTTAGTTCAAGCACTTGGATTAAAGATATCACCAATTGATGTAGTAGAATATGTACATAGATTTTCTTCACTATTAAACTTACCACCAGAAGTTGTAGCAACTGCAGTAGAAATAGTTGAAAAAGCAAAACAAGCAGATATAACTGCAGGAAGAGGTCCTGCAGGAGTAGCTGCAGCAGCAATATATTTAGCATGTGTAAAGCATGGAATACAAAAAACACAAAAAGATATAGCAGAAGTAGCTGGAATTACAGAAGTAACAATAAGAAATAGATATAAGGAAATGTTAGAAAAGCTTAATTTAAAAGAAATTGAACAAAAATTAAATAGCGAAGACAATTGGTAAAGCTTCCAGGATCATTAAAAATAAAAAGAAGATATATATTAGTAGAAAATTTAGATAAGAATAGATTAAAAATAGATTATATAAAATTTTTTGGTTATATAGATTTTTTAGATTCAAATATAAAAATATGGAAAATAAGTGATTTTTTTGTGATATCAACAAATAGAAAAAAATTACATAAAGTATTATTTGTACTCTATCTCCAAAATTCAAAAATAATAAAAGTATTTAAAACAATAAAAAGTATAAAACAATTTTTAAATATATCATAAAATTTTTTTAAAATGGATGGTGAAATAGGTCCTTCAAGTCCATTCGATAGATTTGGAATGTTTTTCTCTCCGGAAGGTAGAATATTACAAATAGAATACGCAAGACAGACAGTAAAGTCAGGATCTACAGCAATAGGGCTTGTTGCAAAAGATGGAGTAGTTATTGTAGCAGATAAAAAAATACCAAATAAATTGGTAGTTTCGGACTACATTGAAAAGATATTAGAAATTGATGATACCATTCTAGGAACTTATGCAGGATTTATTCCAGATGGCAGAGTTCTTATTGATTATGCAAGACATATTGCACAAGAATATAAGGTAACTTACGGAAAAAATATAGAAGTTGATTTACTTGTAAGGGAAATAAGTGATATAATGCATTTAGATACAAGATATAGTGGAGTAAGACCATTTGGTGTTTCCTTAATTATTGGGGGAATAGACAAAACTGGAATTCCAAAACTCTATATATTAGATCCTGCAGGAATATTTTATAGAACTTTAGGGACAGTAATTGGTGAAGGGGAAGACAAAATATTGAAAATACTTGAAGAAAATTATAAAGAAATGAAAACTGAAGAAGCAATAAGATATGGTATAGACTTACTAAAAGAATTGTTAAAGGATAACTTCACATATGAAAGAACAATTGTAGGATATGTAAAAGTTGGAGAAAAAGTAAAGATATTACAAAATCATCAAATAAAAGAATTTTATGAAGGATAAAGATCAAGAAATAATCTTAAAATATAAAAAGAACAACTATAACTTTGAAATAATAGTATATTTAAGAAAGGCTCTAGAATATAAAGAAGGAAAAATCAAAAATATAGGAGAGGTATTGGTTGTTCAAGAAATATTTAAAGATGCTAAAAAAGGCGAAAGAGCATCAATAGAATCTTTAAAAAAGACTTTTGGAACTGAAGATATATTAAAGGTAGCAGAAGAAATAATAAAAAATACAGACATACCATTGCCTACGGAATATAAGAGAGAACTTTTAGAAGAAAAGAAAAAACAAATAATTGAATATATTAGAAG
>JBMFJL010000013.1:0-12250 GCA_049973735.1 Nanopusillaceae archaeon | reverse complement strand
TTCTAACTCCTTTCTCAATTCTAAATTTTCCCTTCTTAATTCAGCTAATTCCAATTGAACCCCTTTTTTTACTAATCTTTCATAATCTTCTGGCCTAACTTTAGTATAGTATTCTTTTTTCTTTGGTCCAAAAAGAAATCTTAAAATTTTTTTTATCATATCTCCTCAAGTGCACCTTTTCCTTTTGCAACAACTTTAATTTTTCTCGTTTCTTTTGGTTTTTCTTCATATTTTTTCTTTAAAAATATAAAGATTACTATTAATAATATAAAAATAATTGCAGCTACTAAACCTAAAGGAATTTGCATACCTTTAATTTCACCTTCTAATATTGCTTTTTGATATCCTTCTGGTTGGACAATTAATTTATAATTTCCAACTCTATCCCAATTTATTGTTGCTTCTCCATCAACAAATCTTACTTTTATTGCTTCCCCAGCATAAATAAAATCTGCATCTGTTGTTATTTTTAAAGTTGTATTATTAGAATATAATTTACAAATTGATTTAGCTCCAATTTCTGGTAATGGGTCACAAATTATATCTATTTTTGGAAGTTCCTTTAATTTACAAACCCTATTTAAACAGTAATACCCTGGAGCACATTCCTTATCAACATAAAGTTCTTCATTAACACAACATTCAAATGGGCACGCTCCTTTTTCTACATTTATTTCATATGTTGCTTGGGCATATCCAGGTTGAAATACTTGTATTTTCCAAGGTCCAATCATATTTGGATACAACTCCTTTCCAAAAGTTTTTGTTAATGATTCGTCTGTAACAATTCCATTTTCATTTGTCCTTGCATTTATTACTTCTCCATTAGGTTTCAAAATTTTTACATTTGCATATTTTATTGGTCCTTTGAAAGGGTCAAAAATATAAACAAAAAATGTTATTCCATATTTTATATTACTTGGAGCACTAATTTGTATTTGTCCAAGAGGTTTTATTTCTATTTCCCCAACATAAGGTTCACAACCAGGAACAACAACTTCATATACCAATTTTCCTGATTGAACTGTTTCAGGAATTTGAAACTTGCAAAAACCGTTTGGACATTCAACATTATATGTGTTCCCTTCTTCATCAGTTAGTGAAATTGATTGCTCCGAATGTTTAACTCTAAAATATTGCTCATTTCTTACATCAAATGTTATTGTTTTTCCCGGATTTGGAGAACCAAAAACTTTAACTATTCTTGGGCATGTTTGAGTTTGATTTGTTTGAGTTTGAACTGTTTGAATCGGTTTAGGAGAAACAATAAAATTTAAATTTAAAGATGCATTACAATAATATGCTGTAATATTAAAATTTCCTGCATTTTTTAATTTATACCATAATGCAATTGTAGTTTGAATTGGACCCAAAATTTTTGATGGATAAAATCTTATATCAACATATCCAAATGTTGGAGAAGGAATATACCAATAACATGTTTCATTTGTATCTAATGTTAAAGTAAATTCTCTAATCCCTTCTTCACCTTCATATCCATATATAGTTAAATTGTTTGGATTTATTGAGTCTGCAAATATTATTGGCAATATGCTTAATATTATTATTAATATTATTATTCTTTTTACCATAAAATAATTATGGAAAAGATATTTAAGCTTTTCTGTTAACCTTCTATCATTGTCACATTCCACCTAATTGTTATTTGGTCATTAGTTACTAAATTAACTACTGGAAAGCTAGCACAACTAAATAAATTATTATCAGATTGTGCTGTTGGATCCCAATGCAATCCTGCTACTTGAACGTTTGGAACATCACAAGTTAATGTAAATGTTTTCTCAACTATATATTGGTTATATCCATATTGTGTAACTGTTCCTTCAGCTCTTGTTAATCCACATACATTTAATTCTTGTATATTTGTTGCTGTATTAGAACAAACTCCGCTAACATTTGATAAGCTAATATATTTTAATGATACTCCTGTTAATGGTGTTAAAAGTTGTCCTCTTGTAAAGTTAAATCCTATATCTGTTATTACATTACTTCCTTTCCATATTAATTCCCCATTTTTATATATTTCTACTGTTGTTAAATATTTGCCACTAGCTTTTAAATTTTCATTTCCTTTAAATATAATTGCTATTCCTAATAAAATTCCTATTAATGTAATAGCTATTAGCAATTTCTTTGAAACCATAATATATATTAAATTAATTCATAATCTTTTCGCTTTAAAATATCAAAAATAAAAAGAATTAAAGTAATAATTATTAATGCAATTGTAATTTCAAAAACCCTAATTTCTCCAGGAACTAAATAAATATTAAAATTTGAAATAATTGGCTTATAAAAATATATATATGTTGGAAAAATGAAAAAATATTTAGCCCTTTTTACTTCTACTGTTAAGCTTGCCATTGTTCCTATATTTACATTAGAACTATTACCAAAATTTTTTGTTTTGTTTTCTTCTATTTTTATTTCATAATTTGAAAAAACATTGATAAAAATTATCCAAAAAATTAAAATTAATAAAGATATTTTCCATACTCTCATAAAAAATAAAAAAGAAAAGGGATTAAGCAGTTACTTTTTCTCTTGCATAACCAACTATTAACCCTGTTATATATGCTACAATTCCTACAATTATTGTTCTAACTATATCTGTTGCAGTAAAAAGAACTTGTTCTCCTAAAAGAGTTCCAAGTACGAATGATAGAATCATTACTATTGCTAATGTCATTGCTATATCTTTTACATGCTCTTCTGTCCTTCTAACTCTTGCATTTAGCAATCCTAACACTGCTAATAATACTATAGATAGCATTGTAGTTAATCCAATTGCTTCCATACTATTAGATATATTTCATATATAACTATTTTCCATAAAAAAATTGTGGGAAAATGTGGAAAAATATATATTTAATTATATCGATATATTTAAATAGGTTTAATTAATGATAAAGCTTCTTTTATTAATGATAAAACCTGACCTATCCATCTATATACAAATTCATAACCAAATTGTTGTGATGGTTGAGAAGAAGTAACAGTTACTGTAAAAGATGTTGAGGTAAATTCAAATGCATCATCATATGTTTTTACCCTTACGTATTTAGTATAAGTTCCTGGATTGCTTGGAGCAGTTAGCTCAAATGATTTTTTATAATAATTATTGCTTAAATAACTAAAACTATCAACCAAATTATTATCTATATAAATTTTTTTATTATAAGTAGCACATGCCCCATAACTATAAGCATTTAGTTCAACTGTTATAGTATATTTTTGCCCTGGTGAAACTGTAATAGATGTTGGACTTACTCTTAAATTTTCAACTCTATCAAAACAAACAGTTACAGAAGCTGTTTTCTTTTCCCCACTACTTTCATGTGTAACTTCACAATAAAATGTTTTACCACCTTCTGTATAAAAAATGCTATCTTTATATGTACACGTATCTGTTTTTAATCCACTACTAGCCCAATAATAACTATAAGTACAATCTCCAACTTTTACTGTATATTTTCCTCCCTCATTTAAATAATATTCGCAAGTAAGTGTAAAAGTAACAGGTTTACCATAAAGAAGATGGTATCTATCTGATGTTAATTTTACATAAGAAATATAAGAAAGAAGGAAAGTCTTAGCTAAATATAGACCTACTACTATTGCTGCTACTATTGCTAAATGTTCTAATTTAATTTTCATATATATCCTAATCTTCTACTGAAAAATAGAGTTAATGCTGTGCCAATTATTGCAGCTGATACTAATCCTATCCATCTTACTGTAAATTCATAAGCAAAAACTGCACCATTTTGCAATTGTATAATTTTTGTTTCAAATGCTCTTGTTCCGCCTGCACTTGCTCCTCCTGTTATTACTAATGGCACATAATTAATTTCGTTTGGGTCATTAAACATTTTATTTGGCAAATCTGAAGGTATTGTAATTCTTAGTCTTGTTGTTTTACTTGCTCCTGCACTTACTGAACCATAATCAATTCTAACAAAATTTCCATCTCTAACAAAATTTCCATCTCCTGATACTTTTGTTATAATTTGATTCATATCTATACTACTACTATAAGTGGAATGGTCTGCAACACATTTTTTAGTTCCTGGTTTTTGTATCCATTCTACAACATAATGATCGTATCCTTGAACACATTGACCTGTCCATCCAACCTCTACACCCTCGCTACAAGAGCCAGTTGGAATTTCTGTAGCACCTGAATCACAGCTTCTAGTTAATGTTCCTCCTATTGGTACATTAGTTGTTGTCTTTCCTGTATTTCTATAATTTGGAATTCTGAGATGGACCCAAGCAGAATCCCAATTCATGGTACCAGTATTTCTTAATGTTACTTCAAATTCATATGTTTTTCCTGGTTCAACAACTTCTAATGGGAATAATGATACTGGTTTTATTGATAGTTTTAACCCCATTCCCGGATTTCCTTGTTGATATGCTGATAATAATTTAAGGTCTATTATACCCATTTCATCTAATAAGCCAATTATTCCTAATATCATTAGTGTTATTCCTACTATTAATCCTGCTTGATTTTTTATGCTCATAATTTATATTTTATCTTTTTTAAATCGTTTTTCCACAAAAAAATTATGGTTTAATGAATTCTTTTATAGACTTTAAATTTTTAACAATAAAGTAAACTGTAAGAATAAATATTGCAATTAATACTAAGTTTACAAAACTTTTTACCATAAATATAAATGCTAAAATTGCTGCAATTCCTGAAATAATTGCTCTTGATGTTTCACTTAATTCAGTAAAGCTTTTTAAATATTTATACAGCTCCATATATATGAAAATTGATAAAATAAATGCAACTACTGGAGTTAAAAGATCTAAAACTGTAATAAATAAATTAATAATAGAATAAACAATATAAGCAGAAAATGCAATAAATAAAATTGGTAATAAGATTATTATCACTTTAAGAATAATAGGAAGCATGTTATGTTCCTACTGGTATTTTTTGGAATCTTACATCAACAATAGTTGAATCTCTTAATTCTTTTCCTTCTCTATGTTCAATAACAATAAGAGTTACTTGCCATCTACCTTCTTCATTTAGAAAGTCGGTTGTAAATTCTGTTGTATATTTTCCTGGATCATAAAATTTTACTTCTTTCATATCTACATATTCGTATACATTACCGGATGGTGATATAAGTTTTAATTTTGTGGTAATAATTGCAGGATCAGTCCATATTGCAAGTGTTGGTATTTTTGGTTTAAAAATTTCAAATAATGGCTTTGTATATCTTAATTCTACAGTTTCAATTTTTACACTCTTATCAACCAACCAACACCATTTTTTTATCCATATATCCATACAACCAATTTCAAAAGAACCTTTTACATACATAGTTGGTATTCGAACTTCATATTTTACCTCCCCATATGGCGTTTTTACTTTTTCATATCTTACTCCTCTAATTTGTTGAAAAGTTTTGGAAAAAAGAAAGTATCCAACTACAAAAATAGTAATAATTATTATTCCAATTATTGATGGCTTTTCTATTTTAGCCATAATACTATTTAATTATTATTTAAATTCTTTTTCCATAAAAAAATTGTGAAAAAAATAAAAAAAAGAGAGAGGCTAGCTATTAATAACCTCCATTAATTATCATTACTGTAAAGTCCTTAACATCTCCATCACTTTTACCATCAAATACTAGCTTGAATAGATCACTATCTGCTGTAACATATGTAGAATTTACTGCTGGATCTGTAACTTTTGTTGATAATAGCATTACATATTTATCATATTGCTTATCACTTAAATTGTCAATCTTAAATTCTGCTGTACCTCTTACTGTATCAATTTCTGCTTTATATAATGCATTTTTACAATCTAATGTCATTTCTTTTTCATCTGGTAATATACAAGCCTCTACTAAATCAATCTCACTTGACAATTTTGTAATATCTATTCTTACTTTTTCAAATGCATCATCTATATCAAATCTAAATGCTAATGGATATACTGAACCTACAACACTTAATGCTTTCTTTGTTGTAAAGTTATATTGACCATATTGAGTTACTACTTGTTCACTTCCAGTTAACCATGTTCCAGTTACTTCCATTGGTAATCCTATTGCTCTAAATTCTCCTTCATATTTTACTGGTGCTGGTGGAACAGCTGCTGGTGGTCTAACATATAATGCTATTGCTAATATTCCTAGTAATAGCAATACTACTAACCATATATTTGCTTGAGTTTTTAGGGCCATAATCTTAATTCAATTTGATATATTTAGTGATTTGTTATCCATTTTTTGTTCAATTTCTTGACTAATTATATAAATTTTCCACATATCTTTATTAAATAAATAATTCCTTATAACCCAAAAAGTTTGGGGAATATAAACAAGCAATGCACCTAATAAAATTGATATATTTAAATAAACTAAACAAACAATTATTGCTAAAATCATTCCCAAAATTAAAAATTGAATATTTTCTATTAAATATTCATTGTTTCTTTCAATTTTTATTTTACTTTTATCAATTGTATTATTATTAATTATTCCATATTTTTCAAATTTTTTCAATATGTTTGAAACTGTAAATTTATGTAATCCAAGTTCTTTTGAAATTCTACTTTTTGAATCAATATATTTCTTTTCTAACAAATATAAAATTAATTTTCTCTCGTTTCCTTCTAATAAAATCATAATGAAATTATTAAAACTTCAATTAATGCTGCAATAAATAAAATTAAAATTCCAAATAAAAACATTTTCAAAATTTCTTTTTCACTTATTTCTTCTTTAAGTATTAAATTTTTAAATATTTTTGTTCCAGAAATTGAGGCAAGATAAAAAGAGAAAAACTCTAAAATTCCATGAGGTGCTAAAATAATAAATGTAAAAAATGGATTTATACTATTAATAATAAGAATCCAAAAAAGTAATAAATTCCAAAATAAATATATAAAACCACCAACAATTGAAAGAGAAGATAAAATGAAAGCTTGTAAATATAATGATAAGTTGTGAGAAAATATTGTTCTTAATAAATTTTCTTTACTTTCTAATTTTTCACCCATTCCTAATTCTTCTTTTATTTCTTTATAAATGTTAGGGAAAAAAAGATTAATAAAAATTGAAAATATTAAAGTTGATAAAAAGAAAAATAGAAAAAGTTTTAAAATTGGATATTCATTTTTATAAAAAAATAATAAAGAAGATAGGGAGGCAAATATTGTAGATAAAATGAACAAAGAACCATGAACAAAAGAAGCAATATATGATACAAATATTACAATTAATGACGTTACAATAAACATTATTAGCCTTTCTTCCATAATATTATGAGAAAGGAAGCATTAATAATATTTTTACTTTTTTTCACGATTTCATTTGCACAAGTATATTACGATAGAGGGACTGATAAAGTTTATACATTTTCTGTTTCAAAAGGTTCAAACATTTTTTATTTTAAAATATTTAAAAATTTTACTTATATTCCACCTTTCAATTTTACAATTTATGGTAAATCTGGAGAATGTGTTTCTTGTTATTCTTGTTCTTATACCCCTTCTTGTCCTTCTTGTTCATGTACTTCCCCATATACTGGTGGAGGAATTGCAAGTTGTTATTCATGTTATTATACCCCAAGTTGTTCGGAAAATTGTGCATGCCCAAGTCCAGGAAGTGGTGGAGGAATAAAAGACTATAAAAGTACTTATACTTGTAGTTATGATTATGATCAAGGAATAGGTTGTGGAAGTTCAGCATCTGTAAGTATACTATATCCAACATGTAATAGTGGTTTTACTGATGAAGGTTCTTCTTTAAGTTTCTATGATTATTCATCTGCTAGCATTTATTGTACATCTACCTACTACTTTACAGCATCGGTTCAGGCATATTTATCACAAGTTTATAGCTGCTCTGGTGGATTGTGTGGTAATGCATGTTCAGGTACTTATGTTCCTCAATGTGTTCAAGGTCCAGGTTCAACATCAAAAACTCAAACATGTAGTTATAGCCCTCCTTCTTCTATTACCTGTTATTGTTCTTTTACTGCATATTCAGATTCAGCATGTTCTCTAGGCGTTTCAACAGCAGATTGCTACTCTGTTGGGATGGGTTGTGGATATGGATATACCTCATATAGAAAATGTAGTGCAATAACTAGTACTTCTTGTCCTTCAGTAGACCCTTGCACAGGTGAAGAATATGTTAGTTGTTCTGCTACTTGTAATTCTTGTTATTCATGTTCTTATACTCCTAGCCCGCCATGTTCATGTACTTCACCATATACTGGTGGAGGATGTGCATCTTGTTATTCGTGTTCTTATACTCCTAGCCCGCCAGATTGTACATGCCCAAGTCCAGGAAGTGGTGGTGGATGTTCAAATTATGATCTAAATAATCCAAGAGTTGATGTATTTAATGATAATAATATTGAATATTCATATTCTGGTGATTTTTTAGGTCAAACGGCAGTTGTTAATATTAATGAAACAGATTTTTTTAATTGGTTAAATACTTGTAATCCAGATGATAATGGTTATTGCTATTTGATAGTAAATATAACTGTTGATAATAGTGGTTCTTTTGAAATAAAAAATATTAATATTTTAGCAAAAACAGAAAAAAAAGATGATGTAAAAGAAAGCATTATTGATAAATTAAGTAAAAGTGTGATAAAAACTGTAAATATTACTCAAAATTTTATTGAAGAATTAAGTAGAAATGTTATAATAACAAGAATTTTACAAAAAATTTTATCAATATTTTCAATATTTAAATTCGGTTATGTTAATATTATTCAAATTGGAACATATAATGCAATTCCATGTAAAAATTGGGATTTTGAAGCATATTGTAAAAAATATTGCCCAGATTGTAAATATGAAATTGGAAAGAAAGGATTAGTATTTAGAGATCTTGTATTAAAAAATATTGGTGAATTAGAAATAAAAGAAGGATATAAAGAATTACCAATTCCTCCAGAATCATTATTTAATCAAGTAAATGTAACATATAATGACCAATATCAAAATATTGAAGTAAATTATGATGAAAATAAAGTAAGAGTTTATTTTTCAAACTTTTTACCTGGAGAAGAAAGAACTTATAGAGTTTGGACAAACATTTCAGCAATTAATTATAATACTATTGAAAGATTTGAAAGATTGGAATATTATTTAACAATAAATGTTTCTGGAAAATCATTTACTTTATTTGATGTTTTTGTTGCATTACCAATAGATGAAAGATTATCAATTAAAGATATATATATTAGAGGGGGACCAAGCATATTAGATAATTCTTTATATGGTCCGCCGAAAACTTATGATACAAATAATAATGGTAAGCCAGATTTATTAACTTTTAAAATTCCAAGAATTGATGAAAATTCATATGTAGAAATTGTTGTTTATGGAATAATGATGAAAGTATATTGTGAAGTTATAAATAAAACTGTTAAACATGCAATTGCTGGCGAAAATCTTATATTTTTATGGAATGTAAGTTGTGTAAATGAATATCCTGTTGGATTGGATTATAAAGAACCAATTCATTTACCATTAGAATCTTCAAATGCAAAAGTTGATGGAATTCCAAAAGAAATGCATTTTTCTAGTTTTCCACCTATTGGTCCATATATTTATGTTGAAGGTAGTGCCCCTGCTAATTCAAAAACATATCATATTGTTGAATTTATTGGTCCCCCAGTTACTGTTTTAGTTTCTGCTCCTAAATATCCAGAAAAGTTTTATGTTGGACATTTAGCAAATTTAATTGTTGATATTGATGTAAAAAATTGGATTGGAGAATTTGTTCCTGCAGTTAGAAAGCAAATTCCAATTACATATGGAGAGAATTTAAAACTTTATTATAATGATAAATTAATAGATGAGAAAAAAGTTGTAAGGGGCTCTTATGATTTAGATATTTTTGATTTAAAACCATATGAATCAAGAAAATATTTAATATCTTTTCAAATTCCAGTTGGAAATGCAACATGGAAACAATATTATAGAAAATTGATTGATTCAACACAATACTTAATTTATCCATTTGAAGTTAGGTCATTAAGTCCATATCCTTTAGATGATGTTAGAATAAGGTTCAAAATTAAAAATTATAGATGTTCTGATGTTTACAAAATTTTTGAAACATCAGATCCAATGGGTAAAAACAATTTAAGAGAAATAGAATTTTATTGTGTAAACGATGAAATAGTTGATGCATTATTGGGCTCTTTTAATTTAGGAGAAATAAAATATTTTTCAGTTTGGGTTAAAGAAAAAGTTTATGCAACTGCATTTACTGAATGGCTTTATAATTTTATTGAATGGATAATTAATATTGTAATGAACTTAATTAACTTTTTGAAAAGTTTATTATGATAGAAGGAATTCCAAAAAATCCATTATTAGCATTATTTTTATTTGGTTGGTTAGCATTATATTTAACTTTTATTGCAATTAAAGGAACAAATTTAAACATTTTTGAATTTTATACATTAACTTTAATTCCAATTTTAATTATTGTTTCAGCAAGAGGAACTCAATTTTTCAAGGCTTTAGGTTTTTCATTAAATAATGCTCCATCTCATATAATTGCTTTAAGATTTATTATTGCAGGAATTATTGGTTGGTTTTGTGGTTCAATTGTATATAATATTGCAAAATCTTCAATTTTTCCGGCTGATTCATTAGTAATGAGTGTTTTTTTATCTTATTCTCCTTTTGAAAATATATTAGCAACATTTGTTATTGCATTTCATGAAGAAATAATTAGAATTGTTGGAATGTTAATTTTCTTTAATTATTTTATTGAAAAAACAAAAAATTATAGATTTAGCTTATTTTTAGCAGTTTTAATTTCAAGTTTACTATTTGTTGCAAACCACTTTTATGCATGGGGAAGGGCAATTTTAATATATTTAATTCCAATGACTTTAGTAGTTATATTTTTCACAGTTTCAGGTTTTATATTAAATGAAGAAACTTTTGGGAAATTGGGAATAAAAACATTTACAATTTGGATTCCTTTGTTTGCACATATGAGCTATGATTTTCATGTTTTAATGAATTTAACAGTATATGGAATTCCAACACAATTAACTATATTACCTTCTTATATTTAATATATTTATGGACATGGATTTAATATTTTTCATATATGGAACAATTTTATTATTTTTACTAGTTTTTTCTATGCTTTTTTCAGAAAGTTTATTAGAAATTATTGGTGCAATTATATATTTTATTTTTATTTTATATTCTACTTATATGTTTTGGCAAAGAAGAAAGGAGAAAATTTATAAAAGAGGCTAATGTAATTTTCCCATAGTTTTCTGAAATTACATATAAACCATACATTATTGATAAAGAGATGAAAAGTAAAAATAGAGAAACAATTAATAAATTTGGTTGATTTGATATTGAAATTGAAAAACAGGAAAAAAAGGCGCCAGCTGGGAAAATGAAAAATTCTAAAATATAAATTCCAGAATTGTATAAATAAAATTTTGAAATCAATTTTAATATTACATAATATAGACCGTAAAAAAATGAAAGATAAACTTTTTCATCCCTTAAAAAAATTAGGGGAAAAACAAAAAGAATAATTTCTAAAATTTTACTTATATCACTACTTATAAGTGCTAAAATTATTGGATAAATCATCACTATTATTTTTTCAATCTTTTCCATATTCTTAAATATAAAAATGCTGAAATTATAATAATAAATGCACTAAAAGCTATATAGCTATAAGTTGATTCTATCTCTTTTATTAATTGATATGGCGGAGAAGAAACTTCAAATAGTAATTTTATTGGTGCAGATATTATTATTATTGGTAAATAATTAATTTTTTGAATTATTTCCCTTACTGATTTTAATCGAGTTTTAAATTCTTCTATTGAAAAAATTTTTGAAGTAAATGTTTTTATTGGAACTTTAGTAAAGCATGAATATTTTTGAATAAAATCTAAGAAATTCCTTGAAATTATTATGTTTTTATTAAACAGATCTTTTATATCAATTAAATTAACGTTTGGTATTATTATATTTTTATTGAATACATATTTTAAATCAATAATATTAGCAAATGGTAATGAAATAGTTTTTTGACAAATGCTAGAAAAATATGAAAATGAAATAAATTTTTTAAATGTGAGTTTTATATAAGTAGAGAATAATTCCATAAATTTTTTAAAATCTTTTATTATTTTTTTATTAAATATATCAAATGAATAAATAAAATTAATAAAA
>JBMFJL010000012.1:0-12550 GCA_049973735.1 Nanopusillaceae archaeon | reverse complement strand
ACCCTTTCATATACGTGTGTATCAGTATATCAAACATCTATACCAATAAAAGTACAATAAAATAGCTAGTCTTTCAGTAGTAGAAAGTACCTTCATATATTAAATGATTTAAAAAATATTCCACAATTTGTATCTTTATGTATAAAAGAGTAGACTATCCTAAAGAAAATGATCTAGTTATATGCACTGTTAAAGAAATTTCAGATATGTCTGTAAAAGTATCGCTAGATGAATTTGAGAACTTCAAAGGCATAATACCAATTGACGAATTATCAAACAAAAGAGTAACCAATCCGAGAATTATTGTAAAAGAAAATGAAAAAATAGTTTGTATGGTATTAGATATAGATAAAGATAATAGACTTGCAGTGCTATCTTTAAAGAGGGTAGATAAAAACAAACAAAAAGCAAAAATTTTAGAATACAAAAGGGAAATATCGGCATACAATGTTATTAAAATAATGAGCGAAAGAGAAAATATAGATATTAAAGAATTAGAAAAAGAGATTGTATTTAAAATAGTTCCTGAAGAAAAATTGTACAAAGTATTCTTGGATGCTTATATAAATGGAAAAGAAGTACTAGAAAAGTATAAAATAAAAAAGAAATACATTAATAAATTATATGAATATATAATAGAAAATCTAAATCCAACAAAGTATAGATTTGAATATATATTAGAGGCCTATAATATTGAGGGTGATGGTATATTAAAGCTAAAGAATTTTTTAATGGAGATAAAGAATTTAAATCTAGAGATAAAGTATCTAGGGTCTCCAAGATATTCTATAAGATATACTTCTTATAGTCCTAAAGATTTACAAAATATGGAGAAGAAATTATTACAAACTATAGAACAAGCAGCGAAAAAATATAATATAATATATGAGATAAAGAAAAATGAAGGAAATTAGAAAGTGTAAAAACTGTAAAACATATACTTTCAAAGAAATATGTCCAAAATGTAATAATAAAACTGTTAGAGTCATTCCTCCAAAATTTTCTCCTGATGATAAATGGGGAGATTATAGAAGAAAAATAAAAAGAAAAATTTTATATGAACTTGGTTGGTTATAATATATATGGAATTCATTATAAATAAGGAAGAATTGAAAAATATTAAAAATGGTATATTTTTATATTCTTTGGGAGGAGGATATGGAAATCTGGCTAAAATAGTTGGTAAAAAAATAAAAGATAGTACTAATGCAAAAATAATTGGTAGAATTATAACAGATTTTTTTCCAGACATCGTTTATATCGACAAAAATGGAATGATTAAAGACAATATTTCTTATAAGTTATATAAAACAAAAATTAACGAATACGATTTTATAATACTTTATGGTGATTTTCAAATATCTATATTAGAAGATCCTGGATTTTCTTTATATCTTAGATATAAATTTACAAATAAACTGTTCAAGATATTAACGAGATATAATATCCAAGAGTATGTTATCCTGGGTGGTTATTATAATATGGCAATGACAGTAGAATCTGATGATCCAAACTATTTCTTCAGCTTTAACAAATATTATAATATAGATAAAATAAAAAATAAGTTAGGAGAGATAAATTTGATGAAGAATAGTAATATAATTGGTATGAGTGGATTGACATTATATTTTTCTACATTATATAAAAAGCCAGCATATGCCTTACTAATAGAAACATATCCAACACCACAAATAAATGGATATTTAGGAGCTAAAAAAGCTATTGAAATATTGTCAAAGATCTATGATTTTAATATTGACTTAAAAGATCTTGAAGATATGGGTAAAAAAGTTAGAGAAGAAATAACAAGAGACATAAACAAAATAAAGGAACTAGAAAAACAAAAAGAAGAACAAAGGAGAAACGAATATTTCTACTTTGGCTGATCTTCTTTTGGTATTTTTAAATTTAAATTAGGCTTTTGTGTATTCTGTTGTTCTTGAGGTGGCTTTCTCATTTGTGCTAAATAAACATTTGCAAACGTTGCTATTTTTGTTATTATTGCTTGGGATATTTGTTGAAACATCATTTCAACCTTCATTTTGTTATACTTATATTCTCCTTCCTTTGTAATTACCCTCATTTCTTTAATATCCTCTAACTCTATTTTTGAAGGCGTATATGATAAAACAAAGTCTAACAAAGATTCAAAATCATTAAAATCTGCTCTTATTTCTAAGTAAGAAGACCAACCTTTTATTGTTTTCTTATCTGGAGTAGCTATTTCTTTTTCTATTGGATCCGCAACCTTTTTATCAATTATTGTAAAATTTTTAAACTGAGATACATTTTTATATACAACTTCTTCAAGGATTTCTTTCAACTTATCTTTATCATTACTAAAAGCTTCAAAAAATAATTTTGCCTTCATTATATAGCTGTAGATAATTCTACTTTCTTATATCTGCCCTTTATTGTCCAAACATGTTGTCTCTTACATACAGAACATTCTAATCTTAAATCTACGCCCTTAGCAGATTTAAAGATTCCTCTTTTTCTTTCTGCAATAGGTCTTTTACTATACTTTCCTTTGTTTCCAATTCCTTTTTTTCCTTCTCTTCCCCTCCTGGCTCCCCATGATAACCCGGTTCTTTGCGCCTTTTTCTTTACTATGATTACCTTATGTTGTGTAACCCTCCTACAATATGGACAATATTTATTGACTTCCTTTGGAATTTTCATTCTTCCATATATCTTTATTAATTTTATAAACTTTACAATATCTTTGTTCCTGCTTTTATACTTTCTATTTTTTCAGCAAAAGATTTATTCACAATTAATATATCGCCAGATTTAAACGGTCCATAAACCTTTCCATTTGGACCTATTATCTTTGGCAATTCATTTTTTATAAGAATTACGTTTTTGTCAATCTTTGGAGCACTAACAACAACGTTCTTCGAAATATCTTCATATATTCTATCTATCAATATTTCTTCTCCGTTTAATATTTTATTTATTATATTTTCTTTATAAGATTTCAATAGTGATTTAAATATGTTATAAAATACTTTTTCTTCTTCTGTTAAATTATTTTGATCGACTATATTCAAATTTTCTTTTATTTCTAATTGAACCATACTTATTATTTTCGATAATCTTATCATTATTAAAGTAAATATAGTATCTTTTATATTTTCTATATTTCTGACCAATTCCATATACTCCTTAGTATCTGATTTGTAAACTTCTAGTTGCTTTTTATTTTTTTTCATAAAATCCAATATTTTATAATAAAAGTCTTTTGGGATTTTTTCTAAGTTTTTTCTTTCTTTTTCCTTTTGAAAATATGAGAATATTTCAGAAGGATCCATAATAAAATAGTTTATAAATTAATTTTTAAAATAAGAATTTTATGGAAAATATCCATTTAAGATTAAAAAATTTATGCTTCAATTGCGGTAATGAAATTAGTTCTGATAGATTGATTAATAACTTACCTTGTGAAAATGATCTTGATGAAAAAGATGTTGAAGAGTTAATAAAAATAAAAAATCAAAAGGATTTTTTAGATAAATTATATGTTAAATTAAAGGAGAAAAATAAATTAAAAGAATTTGAAAAAATATACAATATATACAAAGAAACAGAAGAATTTAAAGAATTCTTTAAAAAGGCTTTGAATAATTATCCATGGCAGATACAAATAACCTGGTTCAAAAGATTATACAAAAATATTAGTTTTTCTATGATTGCACCAACAGGTATTGGCAAATCTACTTTCATAATATTAAGTTCTATTTATTTTTCACATAAATTTAATAAAAAAATATTGATAATATTACCTACAAGATTATTAGTAAAACAAACATTAAATAGACTTAACGAATTTATAGACAAACTAAATATCAATGTAAAAGTACAAGGGTATTATGGAAAAGATAAAAAAGAACAAAAAGAGAAAATAAAAGAGGGAGATTATAATATTTTAGTCATATCTAACCAATTTCTATCAAAAAACTTTGATTTATTAAAAGATAAAAGATTTGATATAATATTTATAGATGATGTAGATTCTTTCTTTAAAGGATCTAAAAATATAGAAAGAATTTTTATATTATCTGGATTTACAGAAGAAGATATTAATATAGCAAAAAAAATAATAGACTTAAAATCTTCTGGAAAATTAGATTTTAATAGCGATATATATAAAAAATTTTTAGAAATAAGGAATAAAGAACATGGTATAATTGTTTTATCTTCAGCAACAGGTAGTTTGAGAGGTAAAAGAATAAAATTGTACAAAGAACTTGCAAATTTTACAATCGGTACGGGAACTTCTAAGTTAAGAAATATTTTAGATGTTTATTATATTCCAGATAAAAATAAGGATCTAAAAGAACAAATATTAGATATAGTTAAAAAATTGGAAGATGGTATAATTATTTTTGTTAGTAAAGAAAAAGGAATAAATTACGCAAGTGAATTGAATGATTTTTTAAAAAATAATAATATAAAATCTGAAGTTGTAACCTCAAAATCTAAGGATATAGAAGAGATTATAAAGAAATTCATTAATAAAGAGATAAATATATTAATTGGGATTGCAGACGTTTATGGTATACTTATTAGAGGTATAGATATACCAGAAAGGATAAAATATGTAATCTTTGTCGGAATACCAAAGATTAGGATAAATATAAGCAACTTAGATAAAAACATTTCAAACATTATTATACTGGGCACTTTGATTGCAAATAATCTTACAGACACAGAAAAAAATATTTTACTTAGGAAAATAGAAAATCTAAAAAGAAATCTAAAAAAATTGTCTCCAGATGCTATAAGATTTTTGTCTGAAATATTCAAATCTGAAGATAAAAATGTGGAAGGTTTTAACAAATATTTATTAGATAATCTATTAGATTTATATAACACTATTTCACACCATTTAAAAAATAAGGATATGGTTGAAAAGCTTAAAAATGATCCTGAGGTATCTATAACTGAAGAAAATGGCAATCTAATTTTAAATATTGTAGATTTTAAGACTTACTTACAAGGTTCTGGTAGGAGCTCTAGATTGTATGCCGGAGGTATAACAAAGGGTTTATCTATAGTAATTGTTGATGATGTGAAACTATTAAAATCCCTGGATGCAAAGTTAAGATATTATTTACTCTAGTTTAACATTTATTTAACTTTACTCATTAACACTTTAACGTAAGACTTATAAGTTTAACATCGATTTAATAATTATTTAACTCAATGATTTAACATCTTAACATTACTTTATCATATATTAATTTTTGCTTAACATTGGTTTAACATAATAGTTTAACACTTTAACGTTAAATCTAAATTAAAACTTATTCCCTATAAATATATAAATTATGAATAATATTGAGAATGTTTATTCTGCATTATTATGCAAGATCTTTAACCATAATCATAGAGGTATTGTAGTAATATCTGGAGATAATTATTTTGAAATATTAAATAAAATGATAAAAAAATATAATGAATTTTTAAAAAATCTAAATATTTACAAAGATATAAAGATTCTGTATGTAACAGAAGATTTTTATGGTGAATATCTATATAGATTTGAAAATTTAGCAGATCTTTTAAAAGATTTTGAAATTATCAAAGTTAAGTACAAAGATTCTAAAAAAGTTTTAGGCAAAACATTTGATATTATAATATTGGATATGTATAAATCTTTAACACCAAATCACTTAGGAATAATAATAGAAACTTTATCTGGTTCGGGAATTGCTTTTCTATTAGTTAAAGACTTTGATAATTTTGAAAATAATACAACAACTTTTCACGAACATTTATTGACACCACCATACAAGATTGAAGATGTTAGAAAATATTTTGAATATAGATTTAAACAAAAGTTGCTACAATACGATAATATAATTATTTTTGATACATCAAAAGGTTTAATAAAGGGTTTGGATTATAAATGCGAGGAAATTAAAATACCTGAAAGGAAAAAAATAATTATAAATGAAAATAGCAAATTCTCTCCCAGAATATATAAATTGTGTTTGACTCAAGATCAAGTTAATGTTTTAAACATGCTAGAAAATTTGTTAAACAATGAAAAAAGTATTTTTCTGATCATTGCAGATAGGGGTAGAGGTAAAAGTGCTTCACTGGGTTTATCAATAGCAGCACTATCGGAAATTTTATTAGAAAAGAAAAAGATGTTTGATATTGGTATAACTGCTCCTTCAATAGAAAATGTAGAAGCATTATTTGAATTTTTAAAATTAGGATTAAAGAAAAATGGAATAGAATTTAGAGAAATAAGTAGAACTAAAATAAGTATTAAAGATAAGATATACATTGAATATAGAGAACCTATAAATATATTAAAGAAAAAATATGACTTTTTATTTGTTGATGAAGCTGCCGGAATTGGAATAAACTTTTTATATAAATTTACAGAGAAGTATAATAAAATTGTTTTCTCTTCAACTATACACGGATATGAAGGAGCTGGAAGATCATTTTCTGTGAAATTTATTAAATACCTAAACAGCCTGAAGGACGTTAAAATATATAGATACTTCATGAATGAACCAATAAGATACAATGATGGAGATCCTATAGAAAAATGGTTATATGACTCTCTATTATTAGATTCTGAACCAGAAGAGATTAATGAAAAAGACATAGAACTTATAAAGAAAAAAGAAGTTAATTTTTACAAAGTACCATTAAAAGAATGGTTTTATAATGATAATCCAAAATTAAAAAATTTTGTTGGTATATATATACTTGCACATTATCAAAATAAACCTAATGATATTGCTATGCTTGCTGATGCACCACATCATGATGCTTTTGTTCTTGAACTAAAAAATGGGAAAATTGTAAATGGTATTCAAGTAGCCTATGAAGGTAACATAGATGATGAAACAATTGAAAGAATGTTAAGAGATTTCAAACCTAAAGGCAATATTATACCCGATATTATTGTAAAACATTATAGACTAAAAGAATTTGCAAAATTGAGAGGATTGAGAATAGTTAGAATTGCTACAATACCAGAAATTCAAGGACTTGGTTTAGGATCTATAGCACTAGAAAAATTATACGAATGGGGAAAAGAAAATAAATATGATTGGCTAGGTTCAAGCTTTGGTATTACATATGAACTTCTTAATTTTTGGCAAAAAAATAATTTTGTGTTAATTCACTTATCCCCAGAAAAAAATAAAGTTTCTGGCGAATATTCTGGAATTGTTCTTAAACCATTAAATGAAAAATCCGAAAAAATAATTAAAAAATTAAATTATGAATTTAGATGGAGGTTCATAAATCAAATATCAGATGTATATTTTGACCTAGAACCAAAAATAATATTAAAAATATTAGAAACACCTTACGAATTTAGACCTCATTTTAAATTAATACTTACCGAAAACCAGTTAGAGAGATTGAAAGGATATCTCGAATCTCCAATGACCTACGAAGCCGCTGCCGATGTAGCAAAATTATCATATATATATTATTTATTATATACATACAAGGATAAACCAAAGATTGATGAAAAATATGAAGAAATACTTGTTGCTAAATTCTTACTTTCGTGGAGTTTTAAAAAAATAATGGACTATTTTGATCTAAAGAAATATGAATCTAGAAGAATCATTAAAAAATCTATAAAAACAATATATAAATGGCTTGAAAATTTTATTTAATATACTTATTTAAAATTTCAAAGAAATAATCTACTTCTTCTCTAGTATTATATATGTATAAACTTGCTCTAAAAGTACCTCCAAGGTCAAATAGAGTATTATTTAATATTTTTATATTCTTTAAGAGTGGATGAGCACAATGAAAACCTGATCTTACAGCAATTCCATTAATATCTAAAATTTTTGCTATTTGATGAGACTTGTATTTAGGAGTATAGAAAGAAAAAGTAGGTGTTCTATCATGATAATCATCCGGTCCAATCAAAATTAAATTATCATTCTTATATTCGTGATATTTATCTATAAAATATTTTGTAATGTATTTATCATATTCTTCAATATTCTTTATTCCTATTTCATTTATATATCTTATAGTTTCTCCAAATACTATTCCTCCCACTATATTTGGTGTACCTGCTTCAAATTTCCATGGTAAATCATTCCACTTTGATTCATACAAATCCACATCCTTTATCATATCTCCACCCAATAAGAATGGTTCCATCTTTTCTAGAATTTCTTCTTTTCCATATAATATGCCAATACCATCTGGTCCCATCATTTTATGCGCACTAAATGCTAAGAAATCCACATCATACTTCTTTACATCTATTTGAATATGTGGTATGCTTTGAGCCGCATCAACTAAAACAATTGCACCATGCTCATGCGCAATCTTTATTATTTCTTCTATCGGATTTATCGTACCTAAAACATTCGAAGCATGGGTTATAGCAACTATTTTTGTTTTATCATCTATTATTTTTTCTACACTTTCCATATCTAATCTAAAATTATTATCTATTTCTATATATTCTAATTTTGCTCCAGTCTTTTTTGAAACAAATTGCCATGGTACTAAATTTGCATGATGCTCCATTTTGGTTATTACAATTTTTTCCCCTCTCTTAACTGCATTTAAACCATAAGAATATGCTACCAAATTTATTGATTCTGTAGTATTTCTAGTAAATATTATTTCTCTCCAATTTTTTGCGCCAATAAAATCTGCTACCAATTTATGAGCTTCTTCATATTTTTCTGATGCTTCCATACTTAAAGTATGTATTCCTCTATGAATATTGGCATAATAATTAGAATAAACTTCTAAAAATTTATTTATTACTCTTAATGGTTTTTGAGTTGTTGCTGCATTATCAAAATAGATTAAATCTTTTCCATTTATTTTCCTTTTCAATATTGGAAAATCTTCCCTTATTTTATAAGGATCTAGCATTTTATCCAAATCCACCTATTTCTTCTAATTCTAAATTGGCCAACTTCATAACTTCTATACGATATGATGGAGGAAAATGTTGAAATACATCATCTAAGAAACCAAGTAAAAATAATCTCTTAGCCTCTTTTTCTTCCAATCCTAGAGATTTTAAATAAAATATCTTTTCATTATCAATTTTTTCCATTTTAGCTTCATGATTATAATAACTATGTTCGCTATATTTTTCAATTCTTGGTATAGATTCTACTTTTCCCTTATTCTCTATTAACGAATCGCATTTTGAAATTACATAACTATTGTTGTTTAACTTTATATCTATTCTATTTATGGAAATTGCTTCTTTTTCTTTCCCTATTGCTATAGACTTTGACAGTATAAAGCCTTTAGAATTCTTTCCTAGTGCAATTATTCTTCCACCTGTGTCTATTATTTGATTATCCGTCGCAAATCCGATGGTATAAATTTCTCCTATAGCATCATCATCCAAAATCAAACCGGGATATAGCATTGTAACTTTACTACCAAATTCCGCAGATATCCATCTTACTATAGAATTTTTTCCAACCTTCGCTCTCTTTGTAACTAAATTATATACATTTTTAGACCAATTCTGTATAGTACCATAAGTAACTTGAGAATTATCATTAGCAAAAATTTCTACAACTGCAGCATGTAATTGACTTGATGAAAATATGGGAGCTGTACATCCTTCTATATAAGTAACTTTGGAATTTTTTTCTGCAATTATTAATGTTCTTTCAAATTGGCCTAAATTTTCTAAATTAATTAGAAAATATGCATGAAGTGGAAGTTCAACTTTTTTATTTTCAGGAACATAAATGAATACTCCACCAGACCAAACAGATGTATTTAAAGCAGCAAATTTATTATCATTTATAGAAACTACTTTTGCAAAATATTTTTTAACTATTTCTGGATACTCTCTAACTCCTTCGTCTAATGATGTAAATATAATTCCTTCCTGATCTAAATATTTTCTTACTTCCTTATATATTGGTATTGAATCGTATTGAACATTTAATGCTCCTAAAAATTTAAATTCCTCTTTTAATCCTAATTTTTCTATAGTTTCTTTTATATATTCTGGTAATTCTTCCCATTTAACAGGTTTTGGATATCTTGTAATAGAACCATAATAAACTATATTATCAAAATTAATTTTGAATAAATCTGGTCCAAAATCTGGTAATGGAAGTTTTTCGAAATATTTAAACGCTTTTAATCTAATATCTAACATCCAATCCGGTTCACCCTTTATATTTGAAATCATCTTTATTTTTTCTTCAGTAAGTGGTCCCTTTATTATTAACTCATATTTTATATTCTCTGCTTTTTCAATAAAGTTTTCTTTTTTTTCTAACATATTATAACAACGTTATATAATCTTATAAAGTTTTTTCTAATATAATTTTTATGTATTATATTTATGAATTATGTGGAAAAAATGATTATTTAGTTAAAATTAGCAAAAAAATTGATTTAAATAGCTTAGAAGAAAAACTAAAACTTTTAGATTTTGTTTTAATTGAAAAAAATGAAGATTCTATAGCCCTTAAGAATAATGAAAAAAATATATTAATTTATAGTTTTGGCGAAATTATATTCATTAATTTTTCAAGAGAAGAAGTAATAAACTTGCTGAATAAAATTTTTATAAATTAATTTTTATATTAAGAATATTAGCCCCCGTCGTCTAGCCAGGTCTAGGATATAGGGTTTTCGTCCCTATGACCCGGGTTCAAATCCCGGCGGGGGCATTGAAAAACAATGATGACTAACAAACCTTTATATTTTCCAAGCTCTCTTAGTAGTATTTATGAAAGGCCAATCTGGTTTTGGTGCAATGGTGTTATTTATAGCAACAGCATTAACAGCAGCATTGGCGGCTTTTGTAATCGTATCCACAACCTCTAGCGCACAAGGTCATGCAGCAGCAGCAGCAACACAAGCAGTAAGAACATCAGGTACATCTGTAGAAGTAGTTAGAGTAGAAGCAATAGATGTAAATACAACTACACAAACATTCAGCAAATTATTAGTATACACAAGATTAGTACCAGGATCCCAACCAATATTATTGACACAAACACCAGTAATAGTATATTCTGCAGAAGGTAGACAAGTATTCTCATATGGAGGAGTAGTAGCAGATCCTTCACTAGTAACAAGCTATACAGGATATTATTATATTGATCAACAAAATTCTGTAAGTAATTCAGGATTATTGTACAACGGAGTATTGGGACCAAATGACTTAGCAGCATTAGTAGTCTACACAAACTTCACATTCGGAACATCACAAGCATGGGAAGTTTCATTAGTACCTCCAAACGGACAACCATATGATTTAGCGGGAACAACACCAGGCGCAATGATATATCCAGTTGTAGTATTATACGGATAAAATGAAAGGGCAAGATAATCCTTTTGGATCTCTTCTTCTTTTTACATTTTTAGCTATAGCTGTAACAGTATCAACTTATATAATAGTTGGATCATATTTAAAAGGTTCTGGCATGGTTATTGCAAAAACACAAAATATTCAAGAAAAAAGTATTATACCACAATTCCAGGTAAGTGACGTAGTATATCAAGAATTTGGTACTGTTGCAATAGTAAACTTTACAATATTCAATCTAGGAAATGAACCTATTCCATTAAATCAATGGACAATTGATTTTGTAGATCCAAACAATTTAAATAAATTTTGTTCTATGATTATATTCCAATCTTCAAGCGATGCAGCAACAATAGGAGTAGCTGAAGACGTATTCCTACCAAAAGAAAATAAAACAATTTCATTTGGAGAAGTAATACCACCACACTCATATGCATTTGTAACATTAACATTGCTGTCTGGATGTTTAAATGAAACAATAAATTGGTCTAGAAGTAATTTAGAAATGGGAATGAAAATAACTATTCATCCAACATCATATACTAATATGATGGCATGTAATGTAAATCCATATACAGGATATGCATCCTGTAGTTCTATAAATTATATAGCTTCTCAATAATTTTTCGCTTTCATTTTTGTTTATTTAGCGAATTTTTATTGAATTTTAATAAAATAGAATTATAATTATATTAAATTTCGATATTGATTATCAATAATGTTTTAAAACATACAAAAACAAACCTTTTTATTTATCAAGATTTTTAATTTTCTATTATGAGAATTAAATCTATAAAATATATTATATCTTTGTTCGCTTCTATATTAATACTAATAAGTAATAGTATATATGCACAAGTTGGAGCAGTTTTAATAGGAAGCAATACTTCAACTACAACTACATCTATAACATTATCTTCTGCAAATGATTATTTTTGTGTTGCAGGAACAAATGGAGGTACAATCACCCCTGGCTTTACAGCACTTGTAAATAATGGTGGCTATGCAGTTATTGGTAATTCTTCCACAAACAGTTGTTCTATCACTACTACTGCAACATCTTATGCTTTAGGAGGGATAAGCATAAATAATTATTCTGTATTTTCTATAATAACAACTTATACAAATACATATACAAAATCTCCTACTGGTAGTTTTTCTTTTACTTTATCAGGACAAAATTATACTGTATATATTTTAATTGCTGCAGGAGGTAATAAAGGAACGGCA
>JBMFJL010000011.1:0-12604 GCA_049973735.1 Nanopusillaceae archaeon | reverse complement strand
CCATAATAAAATAGACTCTAATCCAATTGCAAATTCAGTAGATGAAATTAACATGGTAAAATTGAAAGACTCTAAATTCAAAGAAAGAGTCGAGGCAATAACCCTTAAAGAAATAATAGATATGTTTAATGGTGAAAATATTGACTTATTAAAAATGGATTGTGAAGGTTGTGAGTATTCATTATTATGTTTACCAGATAATGTATTAAAATATTCTAGAGAATATATAATTGAAATACATGGATCCCCTCAAGTATTAATTTCTTAATTTTTAAGGAATGGATGTAATATGAAAGTAGTTAAAAAGGAAAGTTGGTATCTTGGAATTTATTATTTCTATAGATAATTTTGTTAATAACAATTCAATGAAATCAAATAATCTTTTATTATTTAATAAGATTAGTATCCTATAGCTTCTTCATATATTTCTTTCAATTTTTTATTTCTGACCTCTATAGAAAACTTTTCTTCATATTTTTTATATGCATTTCTGGAAAATTCTTTTAGTAATGACGGATTATCTATTAATTCTTTTATTTTTTCATAAAACTCATTGAACAACTTTTCATTTATTTTAAACATTATTTTTTTATCTTCTATTTTATCTATTACAAAACCTTCCTTACCATCTTCAATTATTTCTCTTCTAGAAAAACCGTCATATGTTATTATAGGTATACCATATGATAATGCTTCTACAAATGCAAATCCAAAAGAGTCTGAGAATCCAGGATAGAATAGTATATCTGTAGATGGATAAATTTCATCATATAATTTTTCTGAAGATACAGACTTATATATTTCTATTATTTTTGAATATTTATTATATAATGAATCTGGTATAGTCATAGATATTAGAATAGTTCTTATATCATATTCTTTTTTTAACTTTTCAAACAATTTTAATGCATATAATCCTCCTTTAGCATAAAAATATCTACCAATAAAAAGCACAGTTAGTTTATCATGTTTTAATTTTTTTACTTTTGGTCTGGGAACTGCTGGATATACTACTTCAAATTTTTCCTTAAGGATTTTTCTTATTTTGTCTGGAAAAGAATAATATGAGGCATAAGTCCATGGTAATATCTTCTTTATATTTTTTCTTGATAATATTTTAAGCATTATAGAATCGCTGAAAGGTTTATCATAATTATAAAAAAGAGAGATATAATATTCGGCGTCAATCACACTATTATTGTATAATGGTATGCATCTTGCACCATGGACTAAGTCAACATTTTTATATCTTCTAAATTTCAATATAGGTATAGATATTTTTGATTTACTCAATGCAAATCTAAAAATCCCTTTTGTTTTATGATAAACAAGAAATCTTCTAGGATTTGTTATCAATCCAACATTCTTATTTATTTTATTTATATAAAAGATGTTCTCTGGCGGATATAGTATTAAATTTCTATAATATTGAGAATCAACAAATCTCCATGGAAACTCAATTAATACTCTATAACTCATGATTAATTTATTGTGTATAATGAGATATAAAAATTTGAAAACTTTTTAAGATAAGATTAAATTTTATTTAATATTGCCGCGGTGCCCGAGCGGACCAAGGGGTCTGGCTGGAGACCAGATCCCCGAAAGGGGGCGTGGGTTCGAATCCCACCCGCGGCGCTTATATTTATATTTTCTTATAATGTATAGTATAAAATTATGGAAAAAGAATTTTTTGATATAGATAAAATAGTTAATGAATTAAATGTTGATATTAATTATGGTTTAACAAGTGAAGAAGTCGAAAGAAGATTAAATAAATATGGATATAATGCTATAGAGGAAAAGAAAGAAAATAATTTGTTAAAATTTTTGAAAAAATTTAAATCAGTTACATCAATTATGTTAGAAATTATTATTATATTATATATGATTGTTCATGATTATATAGATGCACTAATTGCTTTTTCTTTATTATTTATCAATGTACTAATTGGATATCTATATGAAGAAAAGGCAAATAGTGCTCTAGAATTGCTAAAACAGAAGTTACAAATACAGGCAAGAGTATTAAGAGAGGGAAAATGGGGGTTGATTGAAGCAAAATATTTAGTTCCCGGAGATATAATAAGATTGAGAGCCGGTGATATTACTCCTGCTGATTGTATTATAATATCCGATGATGTATTAAATGTTGATCAATCAATGTTAACGGGAGAATCTTCAATTATTGATAAGAAAAAAGGAGAAGTTGTATATTCAGGATCAATAATAAAAAAAGGAGAAGCAAATTGTATTGTATATCGAACTGGTAAGAATACATATTTTGGTAAAACTATAGAATTGGTATCTATAGCCAGACCAAAGTTACATATAGAAGAAATAACGATGAAGGTTGTACTATCTCTATTAATTTTTGTATCTGTATTTGCTGCTATAACATTAATTTTATCCTATTTATATAATCCATCATTAGATTTTCTTTTATCCTATGTAATTCCATTAATTATTTCTCTATTATTTTCTGCAATACCGGTTGCATTACCTGCGATGTTAACAGTTTCTATGGCAATAGGATCGCGTGAAATGGCAAAAAAAGGAATAATAATCACCAAGTTATCTGCAATAGAAGATGCGGCATCAATGACAACTTTATGCTTAGATAAAACAGGAACAATAACATATAATAGATTGACAATTACAAATATTTATCCATTGAATAATTATAGAGAGACAGATGTAATTTTATATGGAACTTTGGCATCAGAGGAGGCCAATGAAGATCCAATAGACTTGGCTTTTATAAATAAATCTAAGGAAATGAATTTAGATAGAAGAGATTATAAAATATTGGAATTTAAACCGTTTGATCCATCTCTTAGAAGAACAGAGGCAAAAGTTTTACATAATAACAAGGTATTCTATATATCTAAAGGGTCTATAGATGCAATATTTAATGAATTATGCAAAGCAGATATTCCTGAAAATGTAAGAAAAATGGTGAGTGAATTCGCTGAAAAAGGATATAGAACTTTAGCGGTTGCAATAAATGAAAATAACAAATGGATACCTGTTGGGCTGGTTGCTTTATACGATGTACCGAGAAAAGATGCAGCAAGATTAATAAAAAAATTAAAAGAACTTGGAATTAGAGTAAAAATGTTGACTGGAGATTCATTGCCAATTGCAAAAGAAATTGGAAGGCAAGTAGGGTTAGATCCAAATAAAATAATATCTGGAAAAGAATTAAGAAAATTATTAAAAGAAAATAGTGAAAAAGCAAGAGAAATAATAAATGATTCAGAAATATTTGCTGAAATATATCCAGAGGATAAATATTATATTGTAAAAGCATTACAAGAAAAGGGAGAAATTGTTGGAATGACAGGAGATGGAATAAATGACTCTCCAGCATTAAAACAGGCAGAGGTAGGGATTGCGGTACATAATGCAACAGATATAGCAAAATCTGCAGCATCCGTTATATTGACTATGGAAGATCTAAAAGAAATTATAAATTTAGTAGAAATTGGAAGATCTGTTTATCAAAGGGTTATTACTTGGATACTGACTAAGATAAATAAAACAATAGAAACTTCAATATTTGTAATGTCGACATTTTTAATTTTTTCATTATTTTATCATCAACCATTATATGTTTTATCTCCAGTACACGTTTTACTATTTTTCTTAATAGTAGATTTTCAGACAATATCCATATCTATGGATAATCAAAGAGGATCTCAATATCCTGAAAAATGGAATATACTAAAGCTAATAAAATATGCTGGAATAATGAGTATGTTTACATTTTTAGAAATGATGCTATTATTATATATAGCATTGGAAATATTGAAAATAAATGATATATCTGTATTACGTACATTTTTATTTACTGTAATAGTTTTTTACGGATTGCTAATGCCCTATATATTTAGAGAAAACGATAGATTCTATAAATCAAAGCCAGGAAAGATCTTTTTAATCTCCACATTATTTGGAATAGTACTTTCTTCAATAATATCTTTACACGGTTTATACATAATTACTCCAATAAGTTATAATTATTTTTTAATAGCAGCATTGTATAGTTTATTCTTTATATTTGTTATAAATGATAATTTGAAAATATTACTGGGAAAAATTGGAATTTCAAGGTAAATTTATCTTTGTTTTTACATATAATATTCCACTATAATTATATTGTAGTTGAGTTATGGATAAATTATTTTGATTTATATTGAAAATATAACAAATAGTACTATTTCCGGGATATATAATATCATCTTTACAGTTCAATTTATAAAAATTATTTGATATGTTAAATACTAATTGGTTAGTATATATTTGTGGTAAAGATATGTCTGTAACATTTATTGATAAAGTATTATTTGAAAAGTTAATTATTGTGTAATCGAATGGATTAGTATAAAATTTATTACTACTAGACTCCATCTTTTCTACGTATAAATTCTTTAATAAAATGTATGTTATAGTAAATACACCAAAGAAAATTAATAAAAGATATAAAATCTTTTTATTCATAGTAGATTAAATTAATAAAAGGATTTTTAAATTATCATATATGAAGAAAATAAAAGTATTCATTGAAAGATATAATACGGAAAATGAGATAGAATTCAAAGGAGAAACTGTAAGAGAACTATTGGAAATGCTGAATCTCAATTCTTCTAGATTTATTGTTGTAAAAAATGGAGAAATTGTAGTTGAAGATGATAAAATAGAAGATGGAGATTATATAAAAATATTAGATGCTGTATCTGGTGGATAGATTTATATGATACAAAGTTTTAATTTAATTTATGTTTGATCCATATTTCGTTGATTACTATAGTATAATAAAAGAATATTCTAATCTAGACGAGTTAAAATATAAAAAAATAATAATATCTGGAATGGGAGCATCTGGTGTAAATGGAGATTATGCAAAAGTTATCTTAAAGGATAGAGAAATAGTTGTAGTAAAAGATTATTTTTTGCCTAAATTTTTGGATGAAGATTGGTTAGCTATATTTATATCATATTCTGGAGATACTGAAGAAACTTTAAATGCAATGGACGAAGCAATAAAAAAAGGTTTAGAAACTATAGTTATTTCTGGAGGGGGTCTGATGGAAAAAATAGCAAAAGAAAAAAATATAAAATATATAAAGGTTGAAAAAATATTTCCGGCAACAAGATACTCATTTCCGATATTTCTAGGTATAATACTATCTATATTAGATAAAAAGCAATATGAAAATCTATTAGATACATTAAAAGATTATAAAGAAAAAATAAGAGATTTATCTCATTACTCTGAAAAAATAAAAAACCCAATAATGATATATACAGATTCTTTACATGAACCAGTTGCAATTAGTCTAAAAACACATATAAATGAAGATGATAAGTTATTTTGTCAATATGGAATATTATCAGAGTATAATCATCATGACTTGGAAGGTATAGGTAAACTAAATATAGACTTTATTGTATTAAGATTTAATTACTATAAAAGGATAGAATACAGAATAAATTATCTAATAGATTTACTGGAAAGATATGGAAATAATGTTCTTGTTTTTGATTTGAGATATAATACTTTATTGGAAGAATTGGTCTTAGGAACACTTTCTATAAGGACATTTACATTATCTTTAGCAAAAAAACTAAATGTTAATCCATATAATAGTAAAAATATTGTTGGATTAAAGGAATTTATGAAAAATATTGTTGGCTAATATCTATTGCTGTATTTTTAATCGTGTTAATAGTAATTTTTCCTCTTCTTATTCTTAAATCTAATTTCCCCTGATATTTTATCTGAATATAATTCTTCAGTAAAGATGCGATAATTTCTCTATCTATCTTAAAGATATTATGAGGTATACGTTTTTCTATTCTGTACAAATCTTCCATGTTGGTATTTTCGGAATTCTGAACTATTTCATAATATGTCACTAATCCATAATTTACCAATTTATCTGGATTTATGGTCATATATCTAGTTGGACTACTTTTTATTACACCATTCTCTATATATTTTTGAATTATTCCCTTCATATCAATTAAAGAAATAAAGTATTTATCGATATCGTAAGCACTCAATACATATATTCTTTCATTTCCAATTTTTTTAAATAAATCATACGAAAAGATTATTTTTTTACCTTTTTCAAAATCTCTTGCATCTATAATACTAGTCGAAATAACAAAAAGTCCTTTATTTAAAATTAGATCTAAAGTTTCTTCCTTGCCATATATAGATAGTACAGATTTTAAGTTCATTTTCTCACTTCTATTTTTAAGAAAGTCATAGATATTTATTGTATTTGGAAAAGAACATTTAGGAAATTCATGATTTAAAACTGCTAATAGATAATTAATATCATTACTTTTGTAATTCATTAAATTTGCTATCAGTTCGGATACAGATGAATATCCTTTTGTTTGTATTATGATATCAATTTTCCGACAAATACAATCATCTCGGCATGTCACATAAAGATATTTTATTTTAACTTAATAAACTTAATACTGAAAAAAATATAAATTTAATAAACAAAACTTTTATTAAAATAGTAATGGTAGATTCATATATAATATTAGCCTTATTATCTGCAATATTTGCAGCTTTAGTTTCGATTTTTGGAAAAATAGGCTTATCAAATATAGATTCATTAACCGCAACAGCAATAAGATCTATAATTATGTTTGTTTTTATGATGCTAATTTTAGTATTGAGTGGAAAAATAACTCAACTAAATAACTTAAAACTCAGCAATATTTCAATAATATTTATAATACTCTCTGGAATTGCAGGAATATTGTCCTGGATATTTTATTTTTCTGCTTTAAAGCTAGGAGATGCTTATAAAGTTGCAGTTATAGATAGATTAAGTATAGTATTTGTATTCATATTTTCCATATTAGTTTTAAATGAAAATTTTAGTATAAAATCTGTTTTAGGAATAATACTAGTAGTATTAGGTTCTATATTAGTTATTTTATAATTTTTTAGTAGTGTCTTATATAATTCTTCTTGTTATCACTGAAGAATAAATTTCTATTATTTTTAAATTACTAAAATTCTTTAAATGATTATGGTACCTGACTTAAATATTTTAATAGGTGGACAAGCGGGCCAGGGAATAGATTTTAGTGCAGATATAATTTCAAGAGTTTTCCTTAAGCTCGGATACAACGTCTTTAATTATAGGTGGTATATGAGTTTGATAAGAGGAGGGCATAATTATAATATTGTTTCAGTATCTAGGGAGAAAATATATTCATACTATGATGGAGAGTTTGATTATATAATTGCATATGATCAGAATACAGTAAACAAACATAAAGATAAATTAAAACCTGGTGGATTTGTATTGGGAAAAAAGAATATAATCTTTGATAGAAAAATTGATATAGACACAGAATATTATATTAAAAAATATAATATACCTCAGAAGTACGAATCTACAATAGTTTTAGTCGGATTCTTTAAATACCTAAATATAGATTTAGATGTTGTAAAAGAAGTTTTCAGTAAAAGAATAAAAGATCCGGAAGAATTGAAAATAATAGAT
The DNA here is from genome assembly GCA_049973735.1 of Nanopusillaceae archaeon. Taxonomy (GTDB): domain Archaea; phylum Nanobdellota; class Nanobdellia; order Nanobdellales; family Nanobdellaceae; genus Nanobdella. Next base: position 5,060 of record JBMFJL010000011.1, on the reverse strand, counting down.
ATTGTATATAAAGATTTTGATATTAACAGTAATATAAAAATTGAAGGATACAAAGGAAAAAAACAATTTTATTTATCCGGATCTGAAGGTGTTGCATTGGGAGCAATTGCTGCAGGGTTGGATATTTATGTCGCATATCCCATGACTCCCGCATCACCTGTCTTACATATTTTAGCATCTCTGAAGGATAAATATAATATAATAACTTATCAACCAGATAATGAGATTGGTGCTATAAATGTTGCTTTGGGTGCATCTTATGCTGGTGCAAAAGTTATGGTTGGATCTTCGGGGGGTGGTATAGATTTAATGGCAGAAGGGATAAGTTTAGCAGGTATGGCAGAAATACCTATTGTAATATATTGGGCTCAGAGATATGGTCCATCCACTGGTATGGCAACTCATACAGACCAATCAGATTTATTAGAATCATTATATATAGGACATGGGGAATTCCCTAGAATTGTTGTTGCACCTGGAGACCCTGCAGAAGCATTCTCTAGAACTGTAGAAGCTTTTTACTTAGCATATAAATATAATACACCAGCAATAATATTGTCAGATTTATTTTTAGCAGAATCAAAAACCAATTTTGATGAGATATATGTACCAGATGTAGAAATTTCCAGAAACATAGATCTAGAGCCTCCAAAAGATTATAAACATTATAGAATAACGCAGGATGGAACACACATTAGAACAATACCTGGATTTGATGCAATAGTAAAATCTTCATCATATGAGCATGACGAGTATGGAATTGAGACAGAGGATCCAATTATTGGTCAAAAGATGAGTGAAAAGAGAATGAAAAAAATGAAAGAAATAGAAAAAGAAGTAAGCCACTTTGATCCATATTCAATATATGGATCTGGAAATAAATTAATTGTTTCATGGGGTTCTAATAAAATGCCCATATTAGAAGCATTAAAATATTTAAATGGTTGGAAATATTTGCATATATCTTATTTGTCTCCATTTCCAAAGGAAATTAAATATCTGTTAGAAGAATCTAAAATAGTTGTTTCAATCGAACATAATCTAACTGGCCAATTAGCAAAATTAATACAGCAAGAATTGGGTATATACATAGAAGAAAAAATATTAAAGCATACTGGAGAGCCGTTTACTCCTATAGAAATAGTAAGAAAAATAAGCGAATTATAGTAAAAATTAAATGTAGCGATTTCTTATAACATCTATAATTAAATTCCTGTAAATAAAAGAAAAGGTATCTAATACCGGAGAATCAGATACAATTCTAGGATCTATATAATATATTTTTCCTTCTGCAATATCCTGTGCTTCAATTCTTTTTAATTTAATTGTTCCATTATCCATTTTCTCGTATTCTACAGATGCAATTATGAAAGGTACTATTGGCGAATACCTATCAACATCTAAAGTATTATCTGATAGATCGGAATTTTTGTGTTTAACCATAACTGCAAACTTTTCGTTATTTGTTCTAGTCGTTAAATATAGTAAGTTTCTTCTCAACAATACTATGTTATCATGATCTATATTTAATCTAGCACTAATACCTTCTCCTAAATAAATTGGGTTAAGTTGTAACATCCTTATACACATTTTATAGTTTATATGTTCTTTTTTACACAAATGTGAATCAAATATTTTATATTGATCTCTAGATGTTTTTATATAGCCTCTAAATTCATCGCTAATAATATATCCGTCAAATAAATATTTAGCTTTGGATTCGTCTGACTTTTCTAATTTATTTATCCAATATAAATCTCCATTTTCTATTTTAAATTTACATTCTGGCAAATTTACTAATCTACATAAAAAATTGTCTGTACCTTTATCTTCAGAAAAAAATATTCTATATGGTCCTAGACCTAATTTATAAAGAATATCTGTCAGTTTTGGCAAATTATTTAAGCTAATTTCTATACTATTATATCCTATTTCTTCAACTGTGGTTTCTGACGATTCCAGACTACCTTTTATTTTTTCAAAATAGGTTTTATCTATATTAAAAGTTACAAAAACTTTTATTTTCTTTAGCAGTCTATCTAAATCTTCATTGTTTAACATAGCAACCATCAATATTATCTAATAAAAAAATTTAATTAATCTTATTAAAAATAAATTATTAAGCTTTACTATAAAAAATTAAAAATTTATAAAAGCAAAAGATATTCTACTAGCTAGTATTTGTATTTATTGTCTCTGTATTTGTCTGTTGATTAGCGATATTTTGTATATTACTTAAACTGCTTAAATTAAAATTACCAAATAGGTTTTTTAATTCATTTATATTTAATATACTATTAAAACCTATAGATTTAACATTACTTTGTACATCGCTAGGTAAGAATGCTGAAACAAATGATAAAACTATATTTAATATGAAGAAAATAATTAGTATTAGTATTGCTTTACCAAATGAGGTTTCAAATGCAGATTTAATGATTAAAATTGTTATAAGGAATGCTAAAACTATTCCAATAAGATTATTTTTTAATATGAAACTTCCAAAGAGAAACATTATTGGAACTAATATAGCTAGCGATAGAGCTGCTCCTACAGCTCTACCATATGTTACTGTTTCAGCTCCAACCATTTTAGCTGCAATATATAATATAAGACCTTCTATTAATGCATAAATAATTAAAATTAATATACCAACTAATGTAAGATTAATTAAAAGATCCTCAAAACCTGCCATATTATATAGATGAGCTGTACAATTTTATAAGTTTTTAAATATACTTGTATATCTTTTTAAGTTCAATTAATTAAAAAATTGTATTAATTTTTCCATAGTTTTATTATATTCTGAATAAACATATTTTACTAATTCATTTACAATCTTTTCGGCTTTTTCTTTATTGTTTAATTTATTCCAATTATCATTTTTAGTTAAATTATCGATAAATTCATTAATAGAATCATACATTACGTTTTTCGGCATTATCTTTTTTGATCCATATTCATATCCTATTTTTATTATTTTTTCTTTAGTTAAATCTACATGATAGCTAGAAATTTCCTTATTTAAAATTCTCGATCCCAATTCTTCAAATAATTTAATGAAGAATTCTTTATTATTTTCTTCTCTATACAATCTTAAAATGTTAATAGCGTGTAGGGATTTATAAAGACCGATTGCATATTTCTCATCAATTTTTGATATAGAAGGTAAAACAGAAGCCGATTCCTTTACTCCATGATTTAAATATTTTTCAATATTCTGAGCGATTTGTATTTTATATTTGTCTAAATTTTTTATTGTATTAGCATATAACAAAGACAATGTTCTATCTATGTAGTAAACGAGTTTTTTATTATTAATATTGTTTTTTTCAATTATTTTGTCTAAGCTATCTTTATTTATGTTCATTGTGGTAAAGGTCTTATTGGGGGATAATACTCTACGCAATTAGCTATTTTTTCATAGTATCCAGATTTTACAATGTATATTCCGGGAGAATTTCCTACAAAGCAAACTCTTTCGGAACCTTTTGGTATATAGTCAAATGTGCAAAATATGGTATCATTGACATTTTTTACAACAACATCTCTTAGATCATTATATGCATTTATTATTATGTAATAGCCGTCTAATTGTTCCTTATTACAATAAACATAATAATTTGATTCGTATACGGAAGATTTATTGCTAACAAGTTGGTAAAATAATACAGCAACAATGGCAATTATCAATAAAGAAAGCCCTATCAAGAATATACCCATCTTTTTGAGTGCTTCGGTATCTGGTATTTTTACCATAATATAGTAAAACTACCGATATATTAAAAAAGTTTATATTATTTTAAATATTGTCAATAAAATTTGAATTAAACAGTTTGATTTTAAAAATATAATTCTTATATTTGGAAAATAAAATTAAATATTATGGAGTATTATGGATATACAGGAAAGATTCTGAGAATAAATTTAACAACAAAGAGAATATCTGTAGAAGAATTGGATAAGGATATTTTAAAGAAATGGATTGGAGGAAGAGGTTTAGGTGTATACTACTTTCTAAAAGAAGTTAATCCAAAAGTAAATCCTCTATCTGATGAAAATAAGATAATTATCGCTTCTGGACCATTGACAGGAATTACTGGAGCACCCACTCCAGGTAGAATAATTATTATATCAAAATCACCTTTAACGAATAGATTAGGATGGAGTGTTGGAGGTGGAAAATTCGGACCTTTTTTAAAACTTTCAGGATATGATGCAATAATAATTGAAGGAAAATCTGAGGAACCTGTATATATTTCAATAATAAATGGAAATGTAGAAATAAATGATGCAAAAGAAATTTGGGGAAAAGATGTTGTAGAATCTTATAATTATTTATTAAATAAATATCCGGAATCTTCTATATTATTAATTGGACCTGCTGGAGAAAATTTAGTAAAATACGCATCGGTAAATATAGAAAGATATCATGCAGCCGGAAGATTAGGATTTGGTGCAATATTCGGATCTAAAAAATTAAAAGGTATTGTTGTAAAGGGAAATAATAAGTTAAAAATATTTGATGAAAATAAATTTAGAAATATAATGATAGAAAAATTAAGAAAGTTAAGATCCAATGAACTAGTTGAAGATTTATCAAAATATGGTACTTTAGGAATGCTAATAACAAGAATTGGAAAACATAATGCAATCCCATCAAATAATTTTAATCAATATATGAAAATAGATGCTGAAAAGATAAAAAAAGAATTTGTAGAAAGAATTGATATAAAAGAATCGCCGAAAGAGGCTTGTTGGGGATGCCAAATAGGATGTCATAAATATGTTAGAACAAAAATAAAGGAATTATATGCTGAAGGAGGAGCACCAGAATATTGGGGTGGTTTTGTTTCTTTAGGATCATCTTTAGGTATTGATGATATAGATTTTGTAATTTATGTAAAAAATTTGTGTGATAGGTTAGGATTGGATGTTATTTCAACGGGTCATGTAATTGCATCTTTTATAGAATTGGTACAAGATAAGAAAATAAATTATGATATAAAATGGGGAGATAAAGAAAAAATAATTGAATTAATAAAGAAAATTGCATATAG
>JBMFJL010000010.1:0-13270 GCA_049973735.1 Nanopusillaceae archaeon | reverse complement strand
ACCTTTATTTCGCTATGTTGTTTTGGCAATCTCCCCTCTAAGCCTGCCATTTGTCCTGCTAAAGTATCTTCTTTTGTAACGAATGGATCTAATAGAGTACCAATACCAGCAGTTCCGCCTGGTAATATTTCATTTACATCATGTTCTCCCTGTTTCAATGAAACTATTTTAGTTTTAATCGGTATCCATTGATTATTTACAAATATTCCGGGCCTTATTTCTATGGTATCGTTAATCTTCAATTTGCCCTTCAATAAACTACCACCCAATACACCTCCAACTAGTTTCTCTATATCCGTTCCTGGTTTATTTATGTCAAAGGATCTAGATATTAAAAATATGGGATCGGAATTTACATCCCTATCAACTTTTTTCAATTCAGCTAGAACTTCTAATAGATATTTGATATTAATGTTGTTGATTGCTGAAATAGGTATAATTTTTACTTTGTTTGTATCAAAACCCAATTTTTCCAATAATTTTAATATTTCTTTATAGTTTTTGATTGCTTCCTCTTTTGTTATCAAATCAATTTTATTTTGTACAATTATTAATGGTTTGTCTCCCAGATATTTAAACGCTATTAAATGTTCTAATGTTTGTGGTTGTGGCACTGGTTCATTTGCAGCTATAACTAATATAGCAGCATCTACTATTGCAGCACCTGTGAGCATTACCATCAATAAACTTTCATGACCTGGTGCATCTACTAAAGATATTTTTCTTACAAAATCATTTTCTTTACCGCATATCGGACATATTTTTTCTGTAGAATAACCGTGTTCTTTACATTTGTATATGGAAAAATCTGAGTATCCCAATTTTAAAGTTAGTCCTCTTTTTAATTCGTCTGAATGCTTAGATAACCATTTACCAGTGAGAGCCTTTGCTAAAGTGGTCTTCCCATGATCCACATGACCTAATATTATTATTGATAAATCTGGATATATATTTTCTACCATAAGAAGATATTAACAAAATCATTTATAATATTTTATCTGATAAATCTATAAACAGTTTCGTTTCCTTTGTCTTGAAGATCTATACCAAGTTTTCTCATCTTATCTCTTATCATATCTGATAAATTATAATTTTTATTTTTTCTTAGTTCATTTCTAATTTCTATAATTAAATTTATTAATTCATATAACAGTTTATCATCTTTTGATTTTCCATAAAATATATCTTCCCACAATCCATAAATTTTACTAACTATATTGTAAAATTCGTATGAAGTATAATATAGTGTAAATTCATTTGTACCTATAACATTTTTATTAATATAATTTGTAGCTTCTAGCAATATCGATGTTGCAGATGTCATATCGAAATCATCTGAAATTTTTTCTAAGAATTTCTTTTCATAATTTAGCAGTTCATTCCAAATCCTAATTTTATCATTATCTAAGTAATTTGTTCTATTTAAATTTTCGATCATTTTTTTAGTTTCTATAACTATTGTTTTTATGGTAGATGTTATATATTCATAATTACTTATTGCTTGATTTATACTTTCTTCGTTTACATCTATTGGGTCTCTATAGTGTACAGAACCAAGATAGAATCTGGTAATATCTTTTCCATATTTATTTATGAACTCCTTCGATGGTATTATATTTCCCAAAGATTTTGACATTTTTTCTCCCTTAATTTTTAGGAAACCCAAATGAAGCCAATACCTTACCCAAGGATGTACATTGAATCTAGCTTCGCTTTGTGCTATTTCATTTTCATGATGTGGGAATATTAGATCTTGACCTCCCGAATGTATATCAAATTGTATTCCAAGATATTTTGATGACATGGTCGAACATTCAATATGCCATCCGGGTCTTCCTTCGCCTATTTCAGTTTTCCAATATGGTTCTCCTTCTTTTTTAAATTTCCATAGAGCAAAGTCATACGGATTTTTCTTATCTTCTTTTAATTCTAATTCTTGATTCCAATATTCCTTGTTTGTACCAGATAATTGTCCATAATATTTATATTTTTCTACATCAAAATATATACCGTATTTTCCGATGTAAGCAAAATCTTTTTTGAGTAAATCTTTTACAAATTCTTTAATATCTTCAATATGTTTGGTCACCAGCGGATTTATATAAAATGGTATATTTTCTAGATCTTTTTGTACTTCTAAATGATACAAAATATATCTTCTGGGTATTTCATACCAATCATTTAACTTTTCTTCATTTGCTCTCTTAATAATTTTGTCATCTATATCTGTAAAATTGCTTATTACTATATCTATATAACCAAAGTATCTAAAGATTCTCCTAATTATATCTAGAGCAATTTCTGATCTTAAATGGCCAATATGTGAAAAATCATATGGAGTAATCCCACAATGATATATTTTTACAAAAGGAGGCTCTATTGGTTCAAATACTTCTTTCTTTTTTGAAAGTGTATTATATATATAAATTGCACCGAGAGGTCATATTAAAGATAATTTTACATAAATTTATAAATTTATTATTTGTAATATAAGATTATGAACATATTAAGAGAAATGATAACTGATAAAGTTGGTATAGTTTTATTGATAATTTTTTCAATAATAGGTTACTACTATTATAAAAGCAATATAATTTATTTGCTAATATATCCATCCTATTATTTGATAATCTTCTACATTTTCATAATTTTGTTTGTATTAAATTTTTCTTTGTTGGCATATATTATAATTAAGGCTAAAAGATTCTGGAAGGGTAGTTTATTATCATTTATATCATCAATTTTGGGTTTTGGAGCTTTACAAGCATGTTTAGTTTCTTGTAGCTTTAGTATTTTTTCCGTCTACTTGACTATATTATCATCCATATTGGGAATTACAGTTACTACACTCGGGTTATATCTTTTAATAATTAGTGATATTTTGTTTTTGGTTAATTTATATGTATTGATTAAGAAGAATAATTTCACAAAAAGTAAAGAAATAACCTTTAAAGTTAAAAGAATAGATTTAGGTAAATGTTGTGAAGCCTAAAAATTATTTTATTTTCTCTATTTTAATATTTTCATTTTCATTAATTTTGTCAAATTTCATTTCTTTTTCCTTTAGCTCTTCTTCATCTACTTTTATCGAGTAAACTGCTCTAGATACAATCCATATTTCTCCCATTGCTTTTACTAATTGGTGTGGTACAATTACTCCTCTTATTCCTTTCCTTTTAGATAGTATAGGATCTAAAACTTTTATTTTCCAACCATATATTTTGTTTCCAGATATTAAAGCATCTTCTACTTCTCCTAGGAAATGCCCATCCTCTGTATATACCTTTGCATGTATGGTTTCAGATATCCTTTTAATATTTAGTGCCATATCAAAATAATGATATTTGAATAATTTAAAGTTTTCTATGAGAATGGACTTTTAAATATATTATAAACATATGGTATTATGGAGAATAATGAAAATAAAGAAAGTAATCAAGTAAGATTAAAAGTTGCTGAAGCTCTGCAGAATGATCTATATAAAGGGATTGTTAGAATAGATCCTGAAGCAATGAAAAAACTTGGAATAAAAATAGGAGACGTAGTAGAAATAGAGGGAAAGAAAAAAACTGTAGCTATAGCTCAATTATTATATCCTCAAGATTATGGATTAGGAATAATAAGGATGGATGGCATAATAAGGAAAAATGCAGGTGCAACATTGGGAGGATATGTAACTATTAGAAAAGTAAACGCAAAAGAAGCTCAAAAAGTCATATTAGCTCCAGCAGTAAGAAATGTTACATATCAAATTTCACCCGCATATATAGGATACATACAAAAGTTATTAGTGGGTAGAGCAGTTGTTAAAGGAGATAACATTGTATTAGTTCCATATAGGAGAAAATTTGATTTGTTAGATGAGTTTGGATTTACTTTCGAAATAATAGATATGTTTAACATTGGATTTTCGAATGAATTAAAACTAACAGTAGTTAATACTTCTCCAAAAGGTCCAGTAATAATAACAGAAAATACTGAAATAGAAATATTGCCAAGAGCAACAGAAATGAAAGGAGAGTTGCCAGAAGTTACTTATGAAGATATTGGAGATATGGAGGAAGTTGTAAGCAAAGTTAGAGAACTTGTAGAATTACCACTTAAATATCCCGAATTGTTTGAAAAACTAGGAATAGAACCACCAAAAGGAATATTACTCTATGGTCCACCAGGTACTGGTAAAACATTATTGGCAAAGGCAGTTGCAAATGAAAGTGATGCATATTTCATTGCTATAAATGGACCTGAGATAGTATCTAAATATGTAGGAGAATCTGAAAAGAAATTAAGAGATATATTTGAAGAGGCAGAGAAGAACGCTCCAGCAATAATATTTATAGATGAAATAGATGCAATTGCACCGAAAAGAGATGAAACTCTTGGAGAAGTTGAAAGAAGATTGGTAGCACAATTATTAACTTTAATGGACGGATTAAAATCTAGAGGAAAAGTAATAGTAATTGCTGCAACAAATAGGCCTGATGCAATAGATCCTGCACTTAGAAGGCCTGGTAGATTTGATAGAGAAATTGAAGTACCAGTACCAAATGAAAAAGGAAGATATCAAATATTAAAAGTACATACTAGAAATGTACCAATAGGAAAAAAGGTAGAAGAGGGAGGAAAGGTAAAATATGTTTTGATGAGTGATGAAGAGAAGGATAAGTTAATAAGAAAATTAGCTTCAATAACATATGGTTATGTAGGTGCAGACTTGGCAGCTTTAGTTAAGGAAGCAGCTATGAGCGTTATAAGAAGAGTATTGCCAGAAATAGAAAAATATAAAGATGAGGGAAAAATACCAAATGAAATATTAGAACAAATGGTAGTAACTGAGGAAGATTTTATGAATGCATTAAAATTGGTTCCACCATCTGCTATGAGAGAAGTATTAATTGAAATACCAAAAGTAAAGTGGGAAGATATCGGTGGATTAAAAGAAGTAAAGCAACAATTAAAAGAGGTAGTTGAGTGGCCAATTAAGTATAAAGAAATCTATGAAAAACTAGGAATAGAACCACCAAAAGGAATATTACTCTATGGTCCACCAGGTACTGGTAAAACATTATTGGCAAAGGCAGTTGCAAGTGAGATAGGTGCAAATTTCATTGCAGTCAGAGGTCCAGAAATTTTCAATAAATTTGTTGGAGAGTCTGAAAGAATGATTAGAGAGATATTTAAAAAAGCAAGACAAGTTGCGCCTTGTGTCATATTCTTTGATGAAATAGATGCAATTGCACCAAGGAGAGGATTAATAAGAGCTGCAGATGTATATGATAGTATTGTAAATCAGTTGTTGACAGAAATGGATGGTATAACTACTAGAGGGGATGTAATAGTGATTGCTGCAACAAATAGGCCAGATATATTAGATCCTGCATTGTTAAGGCCTGGTAGATTTGATAGAATAATTTATATTCCACCACCAGACTATGAATCTAGGATAGAAATATTAAAGATACATACTAGAAATGTACCTTTAGATTCGAATGTCAATTTACAAGAAATAGCAAAAGTTACAGAAGGATATAGTGGAGCAGATTTAGAATTATTAGTAAAAGAAGCTGCAATGAATGCGCTTAGAAAAGTTTATAATAAAATAAGGTCAGAAAATTTGTCAGAACATGAAGCCCTAGAAAAAATAAAAGAGATGAAGATAACTGTAACTATGGAAGATTTTGCGGAAGCATTGAAGAAGGTAAGACCATCTATAACAAAAGAAATGTTAGATTATTATAAAATGTTCTCAGAAACGTTTAGAACAAATATAGTAGAAAACATGAGACAAAAGTATTATGGATAATTCAAGGTATATATCGCAATTTTTATTTTTTAAAAATTTAAATTATAAGATATTAAACTCCTCTGCAACAATAATTGGAGTTGGAGGATTAGGATCATGGGTTGCAGAGATATTAGCTAGGATAGGTGTAAAAAAATTGATAATTGTAGATCCAGATGTTGTAGAAGAAAAAAACCTAAATAGACAAAATTATACAATAAAAGATGTTGGAAAATTAAAAATAGATGCCCTAGAAGATAGAATCAAAAATATAAGAGATGATATAATAATAGAAAAATATAAAGAAATAAATGAAAATATTTTTAATACAGATATATTTTTTGATGCTGTAGATAATATAGAAACAAAATATCTGTTAAATGAGTATTCTGTATATTTAGACAAACCCTATATATTTGGTTCGGTTGCCGAGAATAAAGGTTATGTAGGTTTAATAAATCCAAAAAATTTTTGTTTTTACGATATATTTAAAGGTAAGAGAGATGTAATAACTTGTAATCTTTCTGGATTAGATCCAACTATTTTATTTCTTGCATCATCTCTTATGGTGAAACTATTTATAGATTATATAAATGGAAAGAGAGAAGGTATATTATATCATATAAATCTATCTGGAAAAACAATCATTGAAGAAATAAAGGTAAAAAATTATAATTGTCCAATATGTGTCCATAAAAATTATCAAATAATATGGAGATATATGAAATAGTACAAGAAATTAAAAGAAAAAAAGATTTAAGGAATATATCCGATAAGGTATTGGAAAATTTAATAAAAAAAGAATTAAATAAAAGAAAGTATTTATATGATAAAATAATTAAAGCTAAAAATATAAAAGAAATAAAACAAGATCAAGATTTTTACTATTTTTTTAAGGATTTAAGGAGATTATTGCATGAAATATACGGTCTATTTGTGCCAAAAGATGTTAAGATGATAAATAAAATAATATTTAATGAAAAAATTTCTTTAGAAGAAAAAATAATAAATCTTTTAGAATTAACTAGATCTACAGCTGAAAGATTAAATTTTTACAGGCAAATATATCAAAACGTATTCATAGAAGATCCAGAGGTAATATTGGATTTGGCCTGTGGTTTAAATCCAATATCCATATATTTTTCAGAAAAGAAACCTAAAAAATATTATTATGTGGACATTTCGGAATATATATTAGATATAAATTATAAAATATTGAGTGAGATTGGTATAGAAAATAAAGGTTGGGTCGTAGATCTATTGGATCCTGATGAAAAAATATTTGAACATTATCAGTATATTTTTTTATGGAAAACCTTTCCTTTATTGGAAAAATATGATTATAGGGCTCCAAGGGATTTGATATCTAAGTTAAAATTTGATTATCTGATCTTATCATTTCCACAAAAGAGTATAGGGAAAAAAAGAAATCTTGGATTGGCTTGGAGATATAAAATAAAAAGATTTATTGAATATAAACTAAAGTATAAAGTGATAAAAGAATTTGATATACCATACGAATATTTTATGATAGTAAAGAGTTAATTTTCTTGGAATTCAATATATCCATTTTGTTGTATATTTTTAATCCATCAGAATTAAATATCCAGACTTCTATATCTACATTTTGAACATCTTTGTATTTTTTTGCAAATTCATAAAGTTCTTTTAATTCTAATATATCTAAGTCATCTAACTTTAATTTTCTTTTACTTTTTTTAACTTGTATAAGTCTAACATGGCCTTTTTTATTAACAGCGATAATATCTATTGGAGAGTGAGATCCAGGGGTCCTCCAGGCATCAAAACCGGCATTTTCCAACATTTCTTTAACCTTTCTCTCATAATAATAGCCTATTCTATATCTACTTCCCATTTATTATTACTAGTACGTCTAAATATTTAACTATATTGTCTACTATAATAGATTTATGAATGATATAGATAGTTATTTTGAGCATATAAGAAAAAAGGTTTTGGAAGCTTATGAAATTGCCAAGAAGGCAAGATCATTGAAACTAGATCCTACTGATGATGTCGAAATACCTATATCATCAGATATGTCTGAAAGGGTTGTAAACTTATTAAAAAATATAGATCCTATAATAACTGAAATAGATTTACCAACCAAAATAAGAGAATTTGAATCTAAGTATGGTGTTCTGACAATATCAACAGTACTTAAAATTGCAGATTATGTCTCTGAAGAAATATATAAGAAAACTAGGGATAAAATTAGATCTATAGATTTAGGTCTTAGGGCGGGTTTCACATATCATACTTTAGGAGTAGTTGCAGCATCAACAGAAGGGATAATAAAAGTTTTAGCTAAAAAAAGAAGGGATGGAAAAGAATATATTGCAGTTTATTACGCAGGACCAGTTAGATCCGCAGGTGGTACCCCACAAGCATTTTCTGTAGTTATTGCAGATTATTTAAGGAAAAAATTTGGTTATGATAGATGGGATCCTGATGAGAACGAAATCGGTAGATATATAGTAGAGACATATGATTATAAAAGAAATGCACATTTACAATATACTCCAACTAGGGAGGAAATAGAGTTTATAATAAAAAATTTACCAGTTGAAGTAACTGGAGAACCAACAATACATGTAGAAGTATCTTCATATAAAGATTTGCCAAGAGTAGAAACTAATTACATAAGAGGTGGTGCTATACTGGTAATAGCAGAAGGTTTATGTCAAAAAGCAGAAAAAATATGGAAAAATTTATCACCAATAGCTAAAGAATTTAATTTGGAAGATTGGAAATGGATAGAAGATTATAAAAAATTAAAGGAAAAAATATACTCTTCTTCATCTGCTTCTGAAGAAGCTATAAAACCAAATGCAAAGTATCTAGCACAATTAACAGCTGGAAGACCAATATTTGCTTTACCATCTGCTAAAGGAGGATTTAGATTGAGATATGGAAAATCAAGGACAAATGGTCATGATTCTTCATCAATACATCCAGCAGTTTCTATTTTAACATATGGATTTTTAGCTTGGGGTACTCAGGTAGTAGTTGAAAGACCTGGTAAGGCCTCTGCAATAACATTTTCAGATACATTAGAACCGCCAGTAGTAAAATTGAAAGACGGATCTGTAATAAAGGTAGATAACGAAAAGCTGGCAAGAGAATTGGTTGAAAAAAATCTAATAGATAAAATACTATTTTTAGGAGATATACTATTTAGTTATGGAGATTTTCTAGATAGTGGTCATATACTAGTTCCTGCAGGTTATTGTGAAGAATGGTGGATATTGGAATTTGAAAAAAAGGCAAATGAAAAAATAAAGGAGTTTGAAGTTAAGTTTGATCAAACTAAACCTAGGAAATTGTTTGAAATAGTAGGAATAGAAAATTTGTCTGATTACTTAGGAATTGAAAAGGAAAAATTGGAAAAATATATAAGAGAACCATTAAAATATAAACCAGATTTTGTAGAAGCACTAAAAATATCTTATCTGCTCGATGTACCTTTACATCCAGAATATCTATACTTTTGGAAAGATATCTCTAAAGACGATTTTATCTATTTAATAAAATATTTGAAGGATAATTCGGAGATAGAATATAAAGAAATTAGAATAGGAGATACTATCTTTAAAATAGCAAATAAAATAAAAATAAGATATGATGATAATTTAAAGAGAATATTAGAAGAATTGTTAATATTGCACAAGTTAGAAAATGGAGATATAATTATAGAATATCCTCATTCTGCTTCTATATATATACAACTTGGATATTTTGAAAAAATACCCGAAATAAATAATGAAAAAAATGGCTACGAATTAATAAACAAAATATCATTGGTAAAAGTAAGAGATAAAGTTGGAACTTATGTAGGGTTAAGGATGGGAAGACCAGAAAAAGCAAAAATAAGAGAGATGAAAGGTTCTGTCATGGTACTCTTTCCAGTAGGTAAGGAAGGGGGTAGAATGAGGAATCTTTTAGAAGCAATGAATACTTCAGGTATTATAAGAGCAGAATTAAAACATTATTATTGTCCAAATTGTAAAAAAGAAGTTCCATATAGAAAATGTATATTTTGCGGATCTGATACTGAATTTAAAGGAACGGGAGAAAAACCCTATATAAAAATGCCTATAAATGTAAAAGAATATATTGAAAGTTCATTAAAAAACTTAGGTTTAGATCCTTCACAATTACCCAAAGTAATAAAGGGACCAGTTGGATTATCTTCAGGTACTAAACAGCCAGAAAGGTTAGAGAAAGGTATATTAAGAGCAAAGTATGGATTGTTTGTCTTTAGGGATGGTACTATAAGATTTGATGCAATAGAGGTTCCTATAACATACTTTAAACCCAAGGATTTAGTATATGTTTCTATAGAAAAATTGAGGGAAATGGGATATACACATGATATTTATGGAAATCCACTTGAAAGTGAAGATCAAATACTTGAATTAAAACCTCAAGATGTAATTTTGCCAACAATAGGTCCATTAAAAAAGGGTGGAAAAATAAAAAAGGATGGTTTTTTGATCAGTTTAATTAATGCAACAAGATTTATCGATGAAGAACTTGAAAGATTTTACAATTTACCAAGGTATTATAATGTAAATAAACCAGAGGATTTAGTAGGACATTTAATAATAGTATTGGCCCCACATACCTCTGCAGGGGTTGTAGGTAGAATTATAGGATTTAGTAGAACTCAAGCATTGTTGATGCATCCTTTAATGCATGCAGGTATAAGAAGAAATTGTGATGGAGATGAAGGAGGTCTAATGTTATTATTAGATGCTTTGCTGAATTTTTCTAAGGAATATTTGCCAAAGAAGAGGGGAGGAACAATGGATGCACCATTAACTATAACAATAAAATTAAGGGGTATGGAAGTAGATGATGAAGTACATAAGTATGATGTAGTTTGGAATTATCCCTTAGAATTCTATGAAGCAACGTTAAACTATACTCCACCCGATAAAGTTAAAATAAAAGTATTCAAAGATAAGATAGGAAAACCAGACGAATATACTAATTGGGGTTTCTTGCATGATATAGACTCTATAAGTAAAGAAGGAAACAAAGTATCTGCATATAAATCTTTGGGAGAGATGCTAGAAAAATTAAATTATGAAATAAAGGTTGCAAAATTACTTAGATCTGCAGATCCATCATCAGTAGCAAGTCTAGTAATAAATTTGCATTTCATGAGAGATATAAAAGGAAACTTAAGTAGGTTCTTTGAACAAGAATTTAGATGTGTAAAGTGTAATACAAAATATAGAAGAATTCCTTTGTCTGGAAAATGTGAGAATTGTGGTGGTAGAATCGTATTTACAGTCTCTTATGGATCTATAACAAAATATTTGGAGCCAAGTTTATGGTTATCAGAAAAATTAAAATTAGATAGTTATACATTATCAAGCTTAAGAGCATTAAAAGAAAAGATAGATCAGACTTTTGGAAACATGTCAAAGGAAAAATCCATAAAAGAATTCTTCAAAATATAATGTTTGTATTATCCGGCGTTGGACAAAATGTAGATGAAATTCCTATAGGTCTATTAGAAGAATTAAAAGATGCAGATCTAGTTTATTTAGAATATTATACAAATTTTTTCGATGAAGAAATTATTGATTATTTAAAAAATATAAGAGAGGATATAGAGATAGTTGATAGAGAATTTGTAGAAAATAGATTGGAGAAAATAATACTGGAGAATAAAAATAAGAAGATAGTTTTAATAGTATCTGGAAATCCTTTATTTGCAACTACACACTTTTATTTCATAAAATTATGTAAAGAAAATAGAATAAAATATAAAATAATTAGTTCATCTTCTATTTTTGATGAAATTGGAAGAACAGGTTTGTTTTTGTATAAATTCGGAAAAACAGTTTCTATATCTTTTCATTATTCTGAAGAATTTTATGATAGTCTCATGACAAATTATAAAAGTGGATTACATACATTAATATTGTTAGATTTAGATCCTGTAAATAAAAGATTTTTATCGCATAAGGAAGCTTTAACTAGACTATTAGAAATTGATAAAAAAAAGGAAAAAATGTTCAATGAAAAAACAAAAGTAATTGTTTGTTCTAATTTGGGTAGAAAAAATGAAAGAATATATTACAAAGAAATAGGAGAATTACTTAATTTAGAAATTGAGCCACCAATATGTATAATAGTGCCGTCAAATTTAAATAAAATAGAGGAAGAATTCTTATTATGTATGACATCTTAATAAGTAAGGTAAAGAATAAATATTTGGTCATTTCTATAATAACAATATCCTCTATACTAGTATCGACATTTTTATCGGTGAGGGCGCAATTTGAAGGTGGAATACTTATAATTGCTCTTTCAATGATTCCATTAGTACAAATATATACAAAGATAATTGAGAAAGATGAAAAAATAGCAGAAAGAATACATAAAGATGAAAATATATTATTTAGATATAAAGATTTTATAATATATTCTTTTGTTATTTTGTTCTCATCAATATTTGCATTCTATATTGCTTATCTAATAAATAATAATTTATTTTTCTTACAATTACAGGCAATAAATGATATAAAAGAACATGTCAGTGTTTTGTCCTATGGAAATGCCATAAATACAAATAATTTGTTTTCCTATATTATATTAAATAATTTAGTTGTTTTAGTTTTATTCTTTTTATTTTCTATCATATATGGAGCGGGTGCAATATATTTACTATTGTGGAACGCATCGATAATTGGTGTATTTTTAGGTATCGAAGCTAGTGGAATAGAATCTAGCAATTTATTATTCAAATATATAATATATCCATTGTACAAATTATTCTTATTGTTACCACACGGAATACTCGAATTTTTAGCTTATTTTCTAGCAGCTCTGTCCGGTAGTATATTGTCCATAGCCTTCATAAAAGGATTACCAAGAAAAGTTTTGGAAAGGGTAATTTCAGATGCATTAGCGTTATTTATATTATCCGTGTTTATGTTATTTGTAGCAGCATTTATAGAAGTTTATCTATAAAGAGATGATTATGTACGAGGATATAAATTATATGAGTGAAGGTATAATTTATTGTAGAGTAAAGAAAGTTACTAAGGATAAAATCTATTTTGATATTAATGGAAAAGAATACTCATTCGACAAAACAGTAGAAATGAATGAATTAAGAGAAGGAGATTATGTTAGATTTTATATAAAAAAAGATAAAATAATTTTTATTGAAAAGATTGATGAAAACTTCTATAAGGAAATAAAAAGTATTCTAGATAAATTAAAAGAGTAAATCTTTTTTGTTTTTTAATAAAAATATAAGCCAAAGTATTATAATAATCAGTGTAACTAATATTTCCCAAAGAACATCATGTATAAAATAAGCATCCAAATTATAATAGTAAAATAAATAAAATACAGATATCAATCTAATTATATTTATTAAAAAAGCGATAATACCAAATAATAAAAAATACTTGAGTTTTTTATAAACATTTTTTACAGGTG
>JBMFJL010000009.1:0-14702 GCA_049973735.1 Nanopusillaceae archaeon | reverse complement strand
AAGGGCCTATCTATGAGGAAAAAGAGTATAGAGGAATATCTAGCTTTGTAAATTTCCTTATATTTAAATCTAATAAAAAATATAGTAAAAACGACATAAAAGAAATATTGGGGGATAATGGGAGTATTTATGATGTTATTATGAAAAAATCCGATAGTATTTTTAAGATTCTAACTGTTAAAAATAAATTTAAAGATGTTA
Organism: Nanopusillaceae archaeon; assembly: GCA_049973735.1. Classification (GTDB taxonomy): domain Archaea; phylum Nanobdellota; class Nanobdellia; order Nanobdellales; family Nanobdellaceae; genus Nanobdella. The sequence continues at coordinate 14,501 of JBMFJL010000009.1, read as the reverse complement.
TAGATGTTTTATATAATTGTGTAACAAATTTACAATTTAAAGATGAAGAAATAGAAGAAGTAAGATTACATATAAAGAATATAATTGAAAATATTAATGCTTCTGGATTTAAAAAAACTATGCATTTAATACCACTATCTGTATATGGCTATTCAGATTATGGAGAACAAATCTTTGGATATGAAAATACTATAAAAAATATTAATAAGGAATTATTGGAAGAATATAAGAGAAAATATTATACTCCAGATAATTTAACAATATTTTTAGAAGGAAATGTAGATGAGAATGATGTTAATTTATTGGTAGATTATTTTTCAAAATTTGAAGGAAAAAGAGATAAATTAAAGAATCCTAGCAAAGATAAAGGTATGAATATTGTTGATCGTACTTCAAGACCTGACTTTAGTTACTATGCTTTCTCAATAAGTATAGATAAAAAGAAATTTTCTGAATATGATCCCTTAATATTTTTATTTACTTATGGTAAGAATAAGTTATTAGACAATATCTTAGTTAAAAAATATAATATATCTTTTAATGCAACTATAAATTTTACAGTACATTATGATGACGAAGTAATATTGAGCTTTTTCTTAGAGAGAATAAATGGATATAAAATAAATTTAATAAATAAAGCTATAGAAGAATTTTTAAATGAAATGAAAAGCATAGATGAAAAATATATAAAAAATGTTGTAAATAACCATATATTGAATAATTATGATATGATGTTTAATTTAAATGAAAAAATATGGGAAGATGCATTATTATATCCGCATACAGGAAAATTATACGAAGACTATTATAGAGAGCTTATAGATAGAATGCTTAATGTAAAAAGTAAAGATATTGATGAATTTGCAAAAATAGTAGAAAAGGTTATATATGAAGGAAATTATGTCATAATAAACTCTGTAGATAAAAATATGTTCATGTAAAATGGATATAGAAAAGATCATTAAAGGTGTAAAGGAGACAATAGATGAAAATAATATTAATGAAAAGCTTGCATCTCCATATATATGGGAAAAATATAAGGATCCATTTAAAGTATTAATTACAATTTTATTATCTATAAGAGTTAGAGAAGAAAAAACATTTGAAGTATCTGAAAGATTGTTTAGTAAATTTAAAAGTTTAGAAGATTTTAAAAGAGCATCTTTAGAAGAGATAAAAGATACAATAAAAGATATTGGATTATATAATAATAAAGCAAAATGGATAAAAGAAATTGCAAATTTATGGGATTACAATAAATACTGTGATGAAGAATATATAAGATCCTTGCCTGGAGTTGGAAGAAAAGTTGCAAATGTATATTTAATAATTGTATGCAATAAAAACTATATTGCTGTAGACACTCATGTTCATAGAATATTTAATAGGCTAAGTATTGTTAACACTAAGAATCCTGAAGAAACAGAAAGAGAATTATATAAAATTGTTCCTGAAAAATATTGGAAAGATATCAATTTTACTTTTGTAATTTTTGGAAGGAATATTTGTAAACCAATGAATCCCAGGTGTGATTTGTGTAAAATAAAAGAATATTGCGAATATTACAAAAAATCAAAAAATAACTAGTAGAGATAAGCTTCTGGTACTAATTTCTTTAATAATTCTTTTATAGTATATAATTTTATCCAGACTCTTCCAACACCACTTGCTCTAACAAAGAACAAACCTTCCTTCCCAAATAACATTGTTCTAAATCCTCTAACCCTCGTAATTGATAATTTAACTCCTGGCTCATATGCTAAAACATGTCCTGCCTCTATTTCTATAGTTCTATTCCCATTTAATTGAACCATTATAATATCTCCAGGTGCACTTATAAATAATTTACCAGTACCAGAAAATTTGGCAAATATAAGTCCTTGTTTACCAAAAACACCAAAACCAAATCTTGTAATAGAAAAATCATAATCTACATCATTCTGAGCTGCAACAAAACCTTCATGATCTACAAAAATAGTACTATTATTTAAATCTATATCTATAATTTTACCAAAAAATCTACTCGTTAGATCAACAAAGCCCGGCCCTTCTGCTTCCAACAGGAAAAATGATGATCCTCTATATAATCTAGCCATACCTGAAAGTATACCTCCTTTAACTTTTACATTTAATTTTACAGTACTATCTTTCCATATTAGATATCCAGGATTTAGATATACCTTTTCCCCCGGGTTTAGATTAATCAACAAGTGCTGTATATCTGAACCTATTATTTTATAGTCCATTTAGAAAAATATATTTCTGAAATTAAAAAAATTATTGGGGTGGAACAGAGATTTTCAATAGATGTACATGTTCATCTGTCAATTTTTCTTCAGAATATTTTTCTAATCTCACTTGATCCTCTATTTTCACTTTATTAAATATAAACAATTTATTCTGTAAATCTACTGCAAATACTCTAATTTCTTTTAATGATCTTAAATATTCCTTTATTTCTTGATCTAATATATTGGATAATTGTTTGGTTGCTAACCAAACTCTTACATGCAATACTAGCGAATTTTTATATCCAGCTCTTTTTAGTGCTAATAGTGTTTTCTTTGTTATTTCTGATACATATGATAACTTTTGTTCACCACCGTAAGATATATATATTACATCATGATTGTTCTTTACTATTTCTTTTGCCACTTCCTCTATTTTATTTTCATCATATAGGTAAATTTTTGCTACTTTATCTTTATACCCTCTCTTTTCTATCAATGCTACTACTAAAGAACTTGCCATTGCAGAACATATTCTATCCGGATATGCTATTACCGCTATATTGTTGTATCCTTCAAAGATTTCTCTGCCAACCAAATAACTCGTTAGAGATCTTAAATAAAGCTCTTCTTCTAAAGAAGCCCTACTCGCCAGGTCCATATAACATAGTTATAAAAAGACTCTTATAAATTTTTAGTATGTTTTAAAATAGAAAAATTTTTTAAGTTTATGGCCTTTACATTTTCTTCAATACTGCCTTTACTGCCAACTTTACATCCTCTCCTTTTACTGTTGTTCTCTTTCCGTGTGTTGCTAATGATACTGCATTTTGTGCAATTTCTAATGCTATTTCTTCTAGTTGTTCCTTCATAAATCTTATTGCCCTGTCTGAGACTCTTGTTACACCTGCTTGCTCTCCCTTTTGCTTTAGGATCCTTTCAACAACTGCCATTGGAATTCCTCTTTCACCTCTTGCCATAAAATATATATTATTGCACCGATTTATAAAATTTTTCTAATCTTCCTTCTTAAGACCTCAACAAGTACTTTATGTCTCCTGGGTATATGATATATGTCAAATATACTTAACCGGACAACCTTGTCCCATATTTATCTATGGAAATATTATAAATTACCCTTAAGAACAAAAATAAGGGGTATATAGTATAAAAATTGTTATTCTCTTGGAGCTAGGACAAAACCAAACTTGAATTTATCAGTAGACCTATAATCTATCCATAAAGGCTTTTCGTCATCAAATTTCAATGTTAATGTATCTGATATTTTCGCTACTTTTGATAATTTATACAGATAATCTATTGAATACTTTGCAGTTCCTTTTTTTGGTATCTCCATTGATAGTACACTTTCACTTTGTGGGGTTAATTCAACTACCATGTCCTTTAATTCTCCTTCTGCGCTAAATATTATTTTATTTTCATCGGGATCTGCCTTTATTTTTAATTCATCAGCAATTACCTTTGCATCCTCTACAATTTCATAGAATGCCTTAGAATCCATTTCGATCTTTATTGGCAAATCAAGATTTGATATATCGTGCTGAAATTCTGATTCTGTTTCAATTAATGGTAAAGTAAATGTTCTTACTGTTTTTCCTTTGACGGTTATTATAAACTTATTTTTATTTTTATCCAACCTTAATTCTATTTGTTCCTTCAATTTTACCTTTGATAATATTTTCTTAAAATCTTCTAAATTTATAGTAAATTTTTCTTCCTCTTCTTCTATGTCATATTCTGTAAACATATTTGGATACAAATCTAATAGTATTATTGCTACATTTGCTGGATCCAATGAAGACAAAAATATTCCATCACTTTTTGCTCTGAAAGTTCCTTCAGATAGGAAGCTCACTACTGCTGGTATTACACTTTTTAATTCTTTTGCTTGAGGTAAAACGACCTTCATTAATAATAATTTGAATAAAAGTTAATAAATTGTAATTTAAATCACTATGTACAAGTAAAGGATTGAATAAAATTGAAAATATATTTAATAAGAAGATCTGCCCAAGAGATATCCAGTTATAAATGCTATAAATGATATTACACCTATTTGTACAGGATTGCTTTTAAATATGTCTACAATATGATATATACCCTCAAAAGGAGTTCCTGTAGTATAGTAGGAATATCCTACCAATATAAGCGCAGCTATAAACATAGCAACAATAAAGGCAGATCCTCTAGACATATACATTGTCCTCATTATACAATATACATCTATCTTTATTTAAAAATCTTTAGCCATCCTTCTTATCCAGAAATATTTTATATATAAACCTGCCTGCATACTTGTCTAAGTATTCATTATAATTACCGCATTTTGAAGAATATATACATTTTGGGCATCCATCCAAACATTTACAAGCAAATACAGACCTTATAGATTTTTTTATCAGTTTTTCTATATTATTAAATAATATTTCTGATAAACCTACTCCGGATTCATATCCTTCATATATAAATATTGTTGGTTTATTCGTTTGAGGATGTATAGGATATGAATATCCACCTAACTCTTGCGAATCCACATTTGTTACTATTGGAGATATTTTTATTATATTATGCTCTATTGCATGTATACCAGAATGAAATGCAGTTTGATAATCTATCAACTTTTTTACTAAAAAAGACAATATTTTATCCTTGATATTATAATTTCTTTCTAAAAATTCATCTATTATTTCCTTTATCTTTTTTGATGCTAAACCTCTATATTTTTCATAAAAAAAGTCTTTACTTATAGTTATGGAGAAATTATATAATTCTTCTAAATTAATTTTGTATCCTTTTTTCTTTATGTACTCATCTAATTTGCTTTTAAAATAATTTATATATAAATTTTCAGCCTTTTTGTATTTTTCTGGTAGTACTATCCAGATAGCCTTAGTAATAAATTCGTGAATAATAGGATTCTCATAATAGTTTATATTTTGTATATAATCTGTACCAGATTTATATTTCTCTATATATCCTATGTATTCTTTTCTTACTTTGATTTCTCCTAAATATATTTCCCAATCATTTATTACTTTTTTATCTATCGAATTTATTATTTTGACATCCTCATAATAAATTGGGCTGGTTTCTATATACGGTACCTCCGGTCTAAAGAATACAAAGACCACGTTATGTATTGCATAAAAATCTGTTATTCTTATCGATTTACCATTTGAATAATATACCATACCAGGTAATAAATATTCATAGAATGCATATTCATCCATTTCTTCTAGTATCTTTCCGTTTCCCTTCAACATATTTATAACTTTGTTTAATGTATCTTTCCTTTTTATCCTTTTTATCATTTCTTCTTCTTCTTTAGTTAAATCTACTATATAGTATACTTTATCGGATATATTTCTTAACCCAGAATATATTGGAGTTTCATTTAATTTAAAATATTCTTTACCCAATAATGGATCTTTAAATCTCTTTACAATATTATTTTTTTCAAACTCTTCTAGATATTTTCTTTCAATATCGCTTAAAATATTTATATCTATTCTACCAAACTCATTTATTAAATATAATAAATGTCTTTTTACGATTCTTTCATTATCAAGATTCAATGGAATATTATCTAATTTGTTTTTTTCTATTCTATTAAAAAATTCTTGTATATTACTAGAATAATAGAAGTCTAAAGCATCCTTTTTAAATACCATGATATTTATACCATCTGAAATTCTTCCTGCCCTACCAAATCTCTGTATTATAGATGAAATACCATCTCTAGGTATTCCATAATTTAATACAGATGTTATTTCTCCTATATCGATACCCAATTCCAATGCTGATGTAGTTATTAATATTTGATATTCGTTATTTTTAAATTTTTGTTCAATTTCTTTTCTTTTTTCTCTCAAATAACTTGCTTTATATGTATATATTTTATTTTCCTTATCTAAGTCTGATATATCTAATTTCATTAATTCAACTCCTTTCTTTGATTCGATAAATACTAAGGACTTTATATTGTTTTCTAGTAATATTCTTATAGCTCTTTTTAGTATAAATCGCGAATTTGAATGTTTTGGATCTATAGCGATAATATATTTTTTATATCTTTTACTATAATCTTTGTCTATCAATTCAAAGTCTAAATCAAACATTTTTTTCGCAAATTCTACCGGATTCTTTAATGTTGCGGACAATGCAAGTATCTTGAAATTGTTATTTTTGTAAAAATATTTTAGCAATCTAATTAATCTTCTAAAGGTATATGCGGAATTCGTTCCGAAAACTCCCTTATAAGAATGTAATTCATCAACAACAATTAAATCCAAATTCTTAAAGAAATAAAACAATTTATCATGGTTTTTTAATATATATAAATGTAAATTATCTATAGTAGTAAATATTAAATTGGGTCTTTCTCTTATTATTTTTTCTTTTTCGCTATATTTTAGATCTCCCAATATGAATTTCATCTTTATATTTAGTTTTTTTCCTGTATAATTTTCAAAATCTTTTATTAACATTTCAAATTTTTCATATTGATCATATAATAGTGCTCTTAATGGATATATAAGTAGAAAAGTTCTATTTGGATATGAAATTATATTATCAATAATATATAATCTAAATATATGAGATTTGCCAGAGGCAGTTGGTGTAGTAACAATTACATTTTTATTATTATACAATAATTTCAGTGCGTCTACTTGATGTTTATAAAGCTTAAAATTAATTGAATTTAAATATTCATTTAATTCCTTATTTTTAAATATAAACTCTTCATGAACAGGTTCCTTATTTTCAATTAATTTAACGCCAACAACATGATCTTTAAATTCCTCTATAAACTTATTTTTGATGTTTTCTATATCCATAATAATTTATTAATGATTACTTATATAAGGGATATTTACTTTGTTTCTTTATATTCGGACACGCTCCAATATTTTGGCTTTAGCAATTCCTTCAATTCATTATATATTATAAAAGGGTCTTTTGAATGTGAAATATATATATAACATATATTTATTTTTTCCCAAAAACTTAAGGCAATTGTAAATTTATCAGTTTCTAAATAAAATGATGAAAAATTTTCATTCAGAGAGATAATAACTTTTTTATTTTTTATTACAGCATTGTATTTTTTTATTAGATAATCAAAAAATTTATATAAATCTACTTCTGAATATAATATATTATTCTGGATATCTCTAAATATTACTTTTATTTCCATGTGTTATCCTTTCTATAATTTTAGTATCTATATCTTCTTCTGTTCCACCTACATCAACAGACTTTATTATTTTTAATATTGCTGCGTTTTTTATTGCCAATCCAACTGCCAAACAATTTCCTGTTTCTAGTTTCGTCAATGCTTCAAAATATTCTCTGGACAAATATGGACATGTTTTTCTTATAAATTCAAGATCTTTCGGATTAATTATTTTTAGCAATATAAAGGTATTTATCTGGGAGATTATGTCTTCTGAGATCATTGATGGTATTTGAGATACTAATATTAATCCTAAACCAAATTTTCTACCCTCTCTAGCAATTAAAGATATTTTACTGGCTACATCCACTCCTTTTGCCGCAAATCTATGGGCTTCTTCTATTACTATACCTAAAATATCTGTTTTACCCTCAAATTTCATCTTTTTATATTTATTATACAAAAACTCTAATATTATACCTAGGAGCATTCTTTGCTCTTCGATAGATAATGGATATAAATCAACAATTATTAAGTTTGGATTAATTATTTCCCTCTTTCTTATTATTATTTCACCATTCTCATTTTCTAAAACTTCTTCATAATCTGACCCTTTCATATTTATTATTTCATCAGTTAGATTATCTAGTAATTTTATTATATCTTCTCCTTCATCGGATACATCTTTATAAAATAGATTCCAATCTCTTATCCTCATTAATCTAGACCTTAAAGATAATGCTGCGCTTCTGACCTGTTGATCTGTAGAAGATCTAGCTTTTTCCTTTACTATATTTATCATTTCATTTATTGTCTTAGGATTCCTTCCGAGTATCTCTGATAAAAGATTATAGACATGTGGTGCCTGTTTACTAGAAATTCCTAAGAAATCTTCCATATAATCTTCAATTAAATTTAATTTTAATTTTCCAACATATATTTTTATTTTTTTATTTCTCTCATATGCTAATTTCTCTAAAAACTCTTTTTCTCTTTTACTGAACGTAATTATTGTAGCATTATTGTATGACAAAATATAATCTCTGTGTATATCAAACAATATAATAGGAATATTTTTTCTTATTAATTGATTTACAATATGGGCGACTGTAGTAGATTTACCCGAACCAGTTATTCCGAATATTCCTGTATGTCTTATTATCAAATTTTTTATATTTAGCATTATCTCAAATTCTCTTTCCTGTAAATATATTTTTCCTAATGGTATTAACATCCTAGGATCATCAAAAGAATATATTTTATATATTTCTTCTTCTAATGGAATATAAACTTCATCTCCTGGAACAGGAGGAGTCTTAGGTTTTTCTGGATACATCTTTGAATCTTTTATATATCCTAAAAAAATGGCCTTACCTATTATTTCATATTGTGGTTTCTTCATTTCTCCATACATCCACTCAATTGCTTCATAATCAAATAATCTTTCCTCTTCTTTCGATATAGATTTCAATTCTTCTACTATAGCAAAATAATTTAAATTGTTTATTATTACTTTTACAATACTTCCAATACCAATATAATTTTTATGTTTAGGATCTAACACAAAATAAAAATACTCGGTGTTAGCCTCATTAACAACATATCCTATTTTCATTAATCCTTTTTGTAATACATTTTTAAATATTTTTCACTTATTTATTAAAATGCCTGGTGCAATGAAAATGTTTATCCCTGAGGGAGCCAATGTGAAAGATGTAGTACGTATAGTCGGAGTAGAGTTGAAGGGTAATAGACCTTTATTTTTAGAGTTAGTAAAAATACCAGGAGTAAATTTCAGATTTGCACATGCAGTTTGCTATGCTTTAGGATTAAATAAATATCAGGCATTGGGATCATTGACTGATGAACAACTTGAAAAATTAGAAGACTGTTTAAGAAATCCGCAAAAATATGGAATTCCTACATGGTTATTTAACAGAAGAAGAGATCCTGTAACTGGAGAAGACAAACATCTAGTCGGATCTGATTGGGAGATACAAGTTAAATTTGATATTAAGAGAGAAATTGAATATAAAACATGGAGAGGAAATAGACATCAACATAATTTACCAGTTAGAGGACAGAAGACAAGATCTCACCATAGAAAGGGAAGAACTGTAGGAGTCATTAAAAGTAAGGAATTAAGGGCCCAACAGAAACAAAAAGAAAAAGAGAATAAATAAACATGTGGAGACATAGAAAACTTTGGGAAGGTCCTACTCATCCTTGGCAAAAAGATAGGATAAAACTAGAAAAAGAATTAATGAGAACATATGGATTAAAGAATAAAAGAGAAATATGGAAAGCACAAACAATAGCAAGAAAAATAAGATTCTACATAAGATATTTAAATGCTAAAAAAGCAGCAGGTTTTGATGTATCCAAAGAAGAAGAATTGATAAAGAAAAAGTTAGTTAAATACGGACTATTAAATCCAAATTCGGATATAACTGAGGCTTTAAATATAACTGTAAGGGAAATATTGGAAAGAAGATTACAAACAATTGTATTTAGAAAAGGACTTGCAAAAACAATAAAACAGGCTAGACAACTAATAGTTCATAGACATATAGTAATTGGAAATAAAGTAATAACATCACCAGGTTATCTAGTGAAGGTAGATGAGGAAAATCTAATTGGATATAATCCTTTCTCAAATATAAATAAAGATAAATTATTTAATGTAAATCAGCAATTACAACAAAACCAAAATTCACAACAATCAGAAAAAGAAGAAGAAAAAGAAGAATAGTTTTTATGGTTGAGTATTGTAAATTTCCATATGAGAATGAAAAATACGAAATATTAATCAAGAAAGAAAGTGAAACTGATTATAGATATGGATATGATCCATGGAAAAGACCCATAAATAAACTTTTAGATTATTCAATAATAAATTTAGATAAACCAAAAGGTCCGAGTTCTCACCAAGTTTCCGTCTGGGTAAAAAATATTTTAAATAAAAAGACTGGTCATAGTGGCACTTTAGATCCAAAAGTTACTGGTGTATTACCGATTGGAATTGGTAGGGCTACAAAAGTTTTAAGATTATTATTGACTGCAGGGAAAGAGTATATTGCATGGATGCATATACATAGTGATGTAGAAGAGGAAAAAGTATACAAAGTATTGAGGGAATTTGAAGGTGAAATTATACAAAAACCTCCATTGAAATCTGCTGTAAAAAAAGTACCAAGAAAAAAGAAGGTATATTGCATTAAAGTATTAGAAGTAGATGGAAGGGATTGGCTATTGCAGATTGCTACAGAAGCTGGAGTATATATTAGGAAACTAATTGATGATATTGGAAAAAAATTGGGAACTAAAGCGCATATGCAGCAATTAAGGAGAATAAGAGTAGGAGAATTAAGGGAAGATGATGAAAAATATCCATTGGTAACATTACAGGATATTATCGACTCCATATGGTTTTGGAAAAATGAGGGCAATGAAAAATATATTAGAAAAGTATTTTTACCTCCAGAAGTTGCAGCAGAACATCTAAAAAAGATCTGGATTTTAGATACCGCTGTAAATGCAATAGCATATGGATCTAATTTATATGTAAAGGGCATCTCAAAATTATATTCTAATATAAAAGAAAATGAACTTGTAGCAATATATACATTAAAAAATGAACTTGTAGCAGTCGGTTATGCATTGATGGATTCAAATAAAATTATGGAAAGTGATTCTGGAATTGCTGTAGATGTTGAAAGAGTATTTATTGAAAAAGATTTATATCCAAAAACATGGAAATAATTTTGGGAATTGATGAAGCTGGTAGAGGACCTGTAATTGGTCCGATGGTTATTTGCGGATATTCGATAGAAAAAGACAAATTAGAAGAATTGAAAAATTTGGGTGTAAGAGATTCTAAGGAATTAAGTAGAGATGAAAGAGAAAAACTCTTTGAGAAGATAATAAATATATCTTATAAGTATAAATATATAATAATATCTCCAAAAGAAATAGATTATTATGTAAAAAAGAATAGATTAAATTTATTAGAATTTAAAAACATGATAAAGATAATAAAAGAAATAAGACCAAACACTGTTATAATAGATTCGCCAATAAAAAATACAAAAAAAGTTGTAGAAATAATAAAAAATAATTTAGATTTTGAAGTAAATATAATTGCTGAGAATAAAGCAGATAAAAATTATCCCATAGTCTCTGCTGCTTCTATAATTGCAAAAGTAATTAGAGATAGAGAAATAGATAAAATAAAAAAGGAAACAAATATAAATTTTGGATCGGGATATCCTTCTGATGAAAAAACAATCAAAGCTATAAAAGAAAATTATGATAAATTAAGGGACTATATAAGAGAGAGTTGGCTTACAATTAAAAAAATAAAGAAAAGCAATCAGAAAAATATAACTGACTTCTTATAATGGTTGTTTTAATTCATAAGGCTTCCAGCCCAGACTCTCCCTAAATTTATTTATATATTCTATTGCTTTCTTCTTTTCTTCTTTTGGCATATCCTTTTTATGTAAAACTCCCATAAAAAGCGCATACAATCTTGCATTAATTACTTTTGGACTTAATCCATATTCCATATCTTCTTTTAGTTCATTTAATATTTCTTTAACTTGCTCTGCATTTTGTAAACCTTTTCCGTCGAAATCTTTTACCGTTCTTCCCAGATACAATTTACCTTTTTCTACTACAAGAGCTTTGCCATTTTCAAATGTAATCCTTCCTTTAAATATTCTATCGTAAAATCTCCATGCATCTGCAACTTCAGGTTCTAACTGTTCCAATCTTGTTAATATATACCTTCTTATTTCATCTGTAGAAATTTTTTCTCTTCTTTTTACCTTTTCATCTATTTCTTTTGTTATCTCTTTAGCAACTTCCTCAGAAGCTCCTGCATTTATCAAAGATTTATATACTTTATCCGACAAATACTCTTCTTCCTTACCAGATCTTTTTATTACTTTTGCCATATATAAGGATTGTATTTACTAATTAAAAAAATTATATCTTATTTATTAGATCTTTTAATACATTCTTAATTAATTCTAATTTTTCTTCTAATTCCTTTATTTTTTTACTACATTCTACAGACAATTCATCTGGTAATTCTAACTTAAATCCTTCCTTAGATAACTTTTCATATACTCTAGCTACTATTTGTCCGGCTTTAGTTTCTCCTTTTAAATGTTTTCTTATTGTCATTTCTGTAACACCCAATTCATCTGATATTTGTGTTATTGGCATTCCTGCTTTATCTCTAGCAAGTGCCGCTGCTGCTATATATAGAGAATCTATCCAAGTCAATCTCGTTTCAGGATTTCTTATATTTTCAAAAGTTTCCCTATCAAAAAGAGACATCAGTAAAATTGCACTCTCCAGTTTTCTAATCTCTTCCTTTCCTACAGGTTTAAGTGGTATTTCCATATTATTCTTCTTCGACACTCTTCATCGATTTAACTTTATCTGCTTCTTCAATAGCCTTCTTCATAGAATCAATTTGCTCTTGTGATATATTTTCTATCTTTACGTAATTTGTTCCTATTTTAATATATTTATCCCATTGTATTACTATCCCATTGTCGGTTATTTCCATTGGATGCCTTAACAAACTATGTTTTGTATCTCTCATTTTCCATATAATTATAGATCTATATAATTTTCCATCTATTTCATCTAGATCTAATCTAACTATACCATCTACTGCGTGTTCAACACCAGGTCCTCCAAAGCCCCTTTCACCAACAGATACTTGCGATACAAATATTGCAGTGCATCCCAAACCAGATATTACCCTTTTTAATAGCATTACTGTAGATCTCGCCATTGCCGGCTTTGTCAAATATAATGTAGAAACGGAATCCACTACAACCCTTTTAGCATTTGTATCTTTTATAGCTTGCCTTAAAACATCCGCAAGTTCATGAACATTATCTATATCCTTTACAATATATCTTTCCCTTTGTGCAGCAGTTCCAGCTCCTCCAGTAAATGCATCTATTATTGCAAACTTTCCCTCTTGCTCATATTTACTTATATCCCATCCAAAATATTTAAAACTTCTCCTAACTGCTACTGGATGTTCCTCTAATGCAACAAATACACCATTTTCTCCGATCTTTAATCCATTATATATGAACTGCTTTCCCAATATAGATTTTCCAGTACCTGGTCCTCCACTCAATAATACTACATTTCTATCTGGAATACCTCCATACAAAATCTCGTCAAAACCTGGTATATAGGTCCTGACCCTTGGTACTATCATAAAATATATTTATAATAGCAGGTTAAAAGCTTTATTAATTTATTTTTAAATTCTTTAAAATGGCTACAGAATTTTTGTATTGGAAAGATAGTTATTTAAAAAGTGCAGATGCAAAAGTAATTAAAATTGACGGAAATAAGGTAATATTGGATAAAACAATATTTCATCCTAGATCTGGAGGATTACAAAGCGATACAGGAAAAATAATATACAAAAATGAAGAATATATTGTAAAAGAAGTTGTAAAAGAAGGAGATGATGCTGTACATATACTTGATAGAAATCCAAATTTTAATGTTGGAGATACTATAAGCATGATCTTAGATTGGGATAGAAGATACAAACTGATGAGACTACATACTGCTTCCCACATTATTGCTGCAATAATTTATAAGAAATATGGTGCCTCAATAACTGGTGGAGACATATCCACAGAATATGCTAGGGATGATTTCAACCTAGAACTATCTGGTGAGGATCTTAAAAAAGCTATAGAAGAAGTTATAGAGGAGGCAAACAAAATTGTAAGTAAGGGTATTCCTGTAAAAGTATTTTTCTTAAGGAGAGAAGAAGCATTAAAGATACCAGGAATAGTAAAGCTATTGGAAAAATCACCACCAGATGTGGAGATATGGAGAATTGTAGAAATTGAAGGAATAGATATACAAGCAGATGGAGGGCCACATGTTTCGAACACTAAAGAAATAGGAAAGATTAAACTAATAAAAATAGAAAATAAAGGAAAAAATAGAAAAAGAATATATTACACTGTTGAATAAAAATAGTAAAATTTAATATAACACTTAACTTTTATTTTTAAATA
>JBMFJL010000008.1:0-16510 GCA_049973735.1 Nanopusillaceae archaeon | reverse complement strand
CTAATTTATTGGAAAAATGATCTTTTTGATCTTCTTTTATTTTACCATGAGCTAATAACAATATTTTTCTAGCCATTTTAGCTAAATTATATGCTTTTAATAATCTATCGTTTCTATCAGTTCCTATATGTGGCAATAACTTTGTATCTAGTATTCCCAACAATTTTTCTCTTTTAACTTCGGGACTACCTGTCAATCTAAGTTTATCTGCCAAATATCTAATTGCAGTATCTTGTTCTTGTATATCTTGATACTCGATTAGATTAATGAAAGTTTCCTCAAAGTTATCGTCCTCATTTATTAATTGGGCAATTTCTTGATCCTTATATAGACCTAAAGCCTTAATTACAGGTATTAAAGGTACTCTCTTGTATCTTTCAAAGGAAATATATAACAATCCGTCCTTCATCAATTCCATTCTGTGAGCAGATTGGATTGTCAAGGACTCTGATAACAAATATCCGCTATACTTTACAGGACTTTTTTCTTCTTGAACATAAAATTTATTTGTTGACAATTCTTCAGATAAAACTACAGCCTTCTCTCTACCATTTATTATAAAATATCCTCCGTGATCTGTTGGATCTTCTCCTATTTTTATCAATTCTTCCTCAGATAGACCATATGTATTACAGTATTTTGACCTTACCATTATTGGTAACTTTCCTATACCAACTTGGTATTTACTTTTAAATGTTTCATTTTCAAAAACTGAAAATTCCATGTATACAACACCAGAATAAGTTATATTTCTTATTCTTGCCTCATTTGGATATATAACTCTCGAAACTCCTTCTTTTTCCATGAAATCTGCCTTACCCAACCATATTTTCTCTATTCTAAACCTTAGATCTTTCAATCCTGGGGGCAAAATTCTTGGAGAAAATTCTCCCAATTCCCTACCAATTTTTGTCATTTCTACATCTGCAAAATATTCAAAGGATCTTATCTGTGTGTTCAGAATACCATTTTCTTCAAGATATTTGTATAAAAGTAAATATTTATTATCGATCGGTGCCACAGTTTTCTTATATTATATAATTATGTTTATAAATTTAATCCTCTACAACAACCCTATAATATATTTCTTCACCGAATATTGGAGAATTTCTTGTAATTTTTATTATATCTCCTGGTTTTGCACCTAAATTTCTTATAGCAGGATCCGTTACCTTTATCCTTGGTAAATCACTTAATTTAATATTATATTTTTTCAATAATTCTTCTTTTTCCTGTTCTGATAACAATTCGTGTTTTGATACAAGGTAGTGTTTTGATATATCTATCTCAGATAACTCTCTTAATTTTTTTGATTTTGTTTCCTCCCCTTTAGTTTTTTGTTTGGATTTAGAAGATTTTTTTGTCATATAAATTTTTTTAAATGAAAATTTTTATACTTTTCCTTTTAGATATGTAGAATGAAAAAAATTGCCATACTTATAAGAGAAAATTTCGATGACTACAGAATAAAAAGACTTAATGAAGAAATAATTAATTTTAAAAATGTAAATATATTAGAAGCTATAAAAATATTAAGATATCCATTTGAAGAAACAGATATTTTAAATTATGATATATATTATTTTTTTGTTGGAATGAGCTTTTTATTGGATAGATATCTATTAGCAAAGTATTTAGAAGAAAATGGAAAAATAATAGTTAACAAGATAAATTCTAAGGTTCAAATACTGTATAAATCTTACTTTTATAACTTGTTATATAGATATATAAAGATACCAAAATTTGTTAAAATATACACAGTAAAAAATATTGAAAAAGTTATTGAGAAAATTGGTTTTCCAATGGTTATTAAACACCAGTTTATGCATAGAGGCGAATTCGTACATAAAATATCTGATAAGAGGGAATTATACAGTTTTTTAAAATCTTACCTATCGAATGGTGGTAGAATGCCACATTTGATATTTCAACAATTCATTCCATATGAAAAAGATATTCGAATAATATTTATTGGAGAACCTTTTGGAGCAATGGAAAGAATAAATGAGAGATCTTTTAAGGCAAATATAAGTCAAGGAGGATATGGTAAAGAATATAAATTAGATGACGAACTAATAGAATTATCCTACAGAATATCGGAGAAAACTGATATGCAAATATTTGCTTTCGATGTATTATTAAAGGATGGTGAATATTATTTAATAGATATACATGATATATTTCAATTTGAAGGTTTTGAAAAGCATATTAGAAAAAATGTGATGAGAAAAATAATAGAATTTTTAAATGAAGTTCGTAATTAATGTAAAAGGACATAAACTAGTTAAAGCAACTCATAGATCAACACTAGAAATTACTAAAGACAATTTTTTAACTGAAAGAGGAGATTGTATTATTGGAATAAATTCTTCCCATTCTGTAAAAGATCTACCAGACGATTTAAAACAACATTTACTAGATGAAGGTAAAATAAGGATAATTATAAAGATAGATGATCTAATAGATGATATAGTTGCTTATGGATCAAAAAAATTAATTTTAAAAAATGAGAGAAGCATTGTAATTAGAAAAAGTGACTATATAGATGAGAGAACTTTAGCTATATATGCTAATAAAAGTGCAAAAGATATAGATAGACGCATAATTGATAAAATCAGAGAAGAAAAAAACTTTGAATTTATAATAGAGTATTGAATTTAGTTATATAAAAAATTTATAAATACCCAGATATTTTATGATTATTATGAAAAAGAGGGCAATAGATATGGCAGTACAATTGGTTTTTGTAATACTAATAATGTTAATAATTGCAGTAGTAGTAATAAAGCTATTTACACAGCAAGCATCAAAGATAGGACAATTATCTAATACACAGATATCACAAGCAGTATCAGATTGTACAAATGCATGTAATAGTGTTATAGATTTCTGTCAAAAATATGTTGCTGTTGGAAATGGATGGGAGGAAGTATCTCCAGGATATTATGTATGTGCTAATGCTGTTCCATGTAGTGTAGTATTACAGCAATGGGGATCTAGTAGTGGAAGCGGACAACAAGCATGTATATATCAAGGAACTCAAATAACTCCATTAGCATGTATGTACTTCTTGTGTAAACATTATATATCAGATCTATACTATGATCCTGCAAACGCTACAGCATTAATATTTGGAACATATACACAAGTATCGCTGGCACCTGGAGATATTAAGATATCATTCGATACTCCATCAAAAGCATTAAATCCAGGACCAACTTCTGCATGCAACGGAAATATACCAACATGGATCACTAACCAAATATTCGGAGCATTGTATAACATATTACAATATTACAATAATCATGATTGTAAAGGAGGTAACTTAGAATTAACTGTAAAGGATGGTATTTTATATGTAAAGGGATCTTGTTCAGCACTTAAAGTAAATGGTGAAGAACCTTTATGTAAAGTATTAATCCAGATGCCATACAGTATAATAGCACAACCACCGGCACCATAGATTTCGAATGTATATTTTTGAATTTTTTTATAACAGATTTATAATATTTAAAGTAAAACCTCCAAAAAAAATTGAAAAATTATATACATTCCATTTATGGTTAAATAGATTAAATACTACCCCAGAGAACATCTTTTCTTCCACCTTATCTTTATTTATAATATCAATACTGTTATTCGTAATACTCGGTTTCTTATCATTTCAATTTGCATTTTCCCTCTTCATTTCACTGTTAATACTTGATTTCTATTTAATGTACTATCCGATATTTTATACACAAATAGTAAAAATTCAGGCTACATCAGAATCTGTTTGGATCGTATTATACTTATCTTTATATCTGAAGAGAAATCCCAATCTAGAGAAAGCTATACAGTATGTTGCATATTATCTCAATGGAGTAATTGCTACGGATTTCAAAAAATTAATATATGATCTAGAAATTGGTAGATTCAAAGAACTTGATAGTGCAATACAATATTATCAGTATAGATGGTTTTATTTGAATCCTGACTTTGTTTATGCAATGACTCATTTAATAAATATAAAATACAAAACATCTTTAGAAGAAATAAATAAATTAGTAGATAGAATATTAAACTGGGTATTGAAAAAATCATTAGAAAAATCAGAAAATTATGTAGCAGCTTTGAAGGAACCGGCCACAATGATTGTATCATTCTTAGTAATGCTTCCATTGGTTAGCTTAATTATGCTTCCATTACTATCGGTATTTATATTAAATACAGTTAGTATTTATTTTATTGCATTTGGCTATATAATAATATTACCAATATTGACTTTTTTAGTAATACAAAACTTATTATCCAAAAATCCTTTTGCTTTTGCAGTTCCAGATTTGTCTTTATCAAAAGACTTACCCAGAGAAGGTAGATTCAGAATTGGAAATAAAGAAGTTCCTGCATATGTTATATCCCTAATGTTTTTATCCTTAATAGCAATAGGGGTATATTACTTGATTAGTCTAGCAATAAAAATAGTATATTTACCACCTGGAGACCAAAATGGATATCTAAATATAATATTTCAAGACAGAGCACTGCACAATTCTTTATTAGTTTTAACTATACCATTGGGTTTAGGTCTTGCAATAGGTTCTTATTTTTATTTAATATCCTTTCAGAAAGTGAAAAGGATAAATGAAATTGAGGAAATGGAAAATGAATTTCCGATTGTAACATATGAATTTGCTTCATTATTAGAAGATGGATATCCTATGGAAGTTGTTATACATAAAACCTATGAAAACTATAAAATAATCAAATCTAGTGGTGTTATGGAAAATTTTCTCAAGATAACATTATATAACTTAAGAAAGGGATTTAGTCTATATGACTCTATTTTTCATCAGAGATTCGGATCACTAAATTTTTATCCATCAAAATTGATTAGAGAAACAATGCAATTAATAGTATATTCCCTACCAAAAGGTCCACAAGTTTTATCACAAATTACTTATAATATATCATATAACTTAGAAAATGTCGTTAATATAAGATATCAAGTTAGAAAACTATTAAATGAAATTGTTAGCATGTTAGATATGACTGCTAAAAACTTGGTTCCTCTTATCTCATCTATAGTAACAGTATTTAACAATGCTATAGTAGCTATGTTATTTGCTATAGCACATTTTTTTCAACTCATAGGTATGGCCTTAGGATTACCAGGAGGCCTTGGACTACATGACTTTATATTAAATACATTTAATATGTATAATTTAATTCCACAATCTTATTTTCAAACAATTATAGGAATATTTTTTGTAGAATATGTAGTATTGACTTCATTTATGTCTGCTGGAATAAAATATGGTTTTGACAAAACAATGATTTCTTATTATATTGGAAAAAATTTAATTACAGGAACAATATTTTATACTATATTTACAGTAATGGGTATAGTAATGGTATTTACAATATTTGGCCCATATTTGCCACAAAAGTTTGTTCCATGAAGAATCAATTTAATATTTACTGGATGATAATTGTATTAATACTCATAATAATTGGGGGTATATTCTCCTTTCTTTATTTGGGAAAAGTTAAAAATTATGTTAGTAACGAAGAAAACATTCCAGCAATAGATTGCAATCAGCTTATGAACTATTACAAAGAGAGCTTTAATAAAATAATAGATATAAAGGTCTATTTATTGTATAACTGTACTATAAATGGTATAACAATACCTTCTGGCTATAGAATAATTTATATTTATCAAGGAAATATATCATACATATGAATATTGCAATAGAACAAGTATTCTATATTATAATTGGAATAATTTCATTTAGTGTATTGGCTTATTTAATGTATAATATGTTTTTTAGCAAGTCTTCTGGCTATTATTGTAAAACCTTGATATCGCAAGGAGGTTTTTCTCCAGAATGTTCTGAATACTATCCTTCAGCAATAAAAATATACTTTGAAAATAAAACCAAATCTGAAATTGCATTTGATATTGCAGGATATATACTAAATTGTTATAATAAGAATGTAAACACTGATAAATTACTAGATGTTTGCTATGATTTATATATAGCTGAAAATGTAAATGTAGATGTAAATGATATAATAACAAATTTAAATAAATACACAACTTTCGATACTAAAAAATTGGAATTAAACCTAAAATATCGTACTTATTTAGCTCCACGTCAGAGCATATTTATAATATACAACAATAGTAAAATTATACTATGGCAATGAAAAGTCTAGAAATGCCAGTAAATCTAACATTTTTAATACTGATAGGATTAATAGTAACAGTTGTTATTCTAGGTATAATATTCACAATCAAGAATAGTGCCAGCAATTATGTTAGTAGAACGCTCAGTAATAGTTCATATGCAACTACTATTGTAGAAACTAGTGTTGATTCTATAGATAAAGTAGCTTTAGATGTAATTTCTTGTTATAGAAATAGACAAATAGGTTTATGTTATTTAATCCAATATACAGGCACAAAATCATTTACTTGTAGCGATCTTATAAGCAAAGTATTAAGTATAGATAAAAATGTTGTAATTCAAAGATGCGATTACACTATAACGCCAAATTCTTATGTTTTAGTGTATTATAGCCAAGATGGAGATTACGTATATCTAAAAGTACAATGACAGAAAATTGGTTTTGGGTTATAGCATCTATAATTGCCTTCGGATTAGCTTTATTTTTATATTTTAAATTTAGCCATTCAAATGAGCAATTCCAATTGATTAACACTCAGATAAATCAATGTCAAATACTTTTTAATAAAATAGATCAGGTTTGCTTTTCCAATCAAGGAACAGTAGTATATTTAGATTTTCAAGCAAACAAATATTTAAACTATATAATATCAGATAATAAAATAATTTCTTGTTATGTATATGATCAATTTTTAAATCATACATCAGATTGCAATATAGTAATAGATACTCCTGATGGAAAGATTAGATATTATACATCTGGAATTTATTATACAGCTTACTATGGAAAGGACTATGAAATACTCAAATTAATAATAAATAAAACTAATCCAACTACGGTTAAGATCTCCCTAGGACCTCTCTCCTAAAATTTATAAAAACCTTCAATCATAATTTTTTATAATGAGGAGGTTACAAATTAACCTTCTAAATACTGTAATAATATTAATAGTTGTAGGTTCTGCATTTTTGATATATTATCAATATACAACTAATGTTCAAAAATACCAACAAGAACAGTTATTCAACAATTTTATGTATAATCTTCAAAATTTACAAAATACCATAAATACTTTTCCAGGAAACTTTTATATTGAAATTGAACTACCCAGCAATGTTATATTATACTCATCAAATAATTCGCTAATAGTAGAATACAACAATAAAAATTATACTATTGATTTTGATAACAATACTGTAGTATTATTTAATAATGGAACAATTGTAGATAAATTACTATATGTTAATTTTATTTATCTTGTTAAAACAAACGGAACTGTATATATAACTACAACAAATATAAGTGCTTTGAACCTATCCAATACCAATTTACCTTCATTTCCAAATAGCTTCAACATAAGTAACAATTGGGGCGGAGGTGGTGGAGGTGGAGGTGGAGGTAGTGGTGGAGGTGGTAATAATAATATTAACTTTTCCGCAGATTGCCTTTTAGATCCAAACAATCCACCAGAAAGATTGTTTTGGGGGGATATAAATGGTAAAAATTACTTACCACCAATTACATCACAAGGATCTTGTGGAGATTGCTGGGCATATGCAACTGCAAATGGTTTAGATGCGGTATATATGATTAGAAATGATAAACCTGGACAAAATCCTTGGATTGCAGCATACGAATTAGCAGTTCACTGCAATTGGATGGCTCCGGGTGCTCCTGCTTATTGTCAATTCAATCTGGGATGCAAGGGTGGACTTCCATCTTTAGCATTAAGGTATGCAACTAATTTTGGTGTTCATGCAGATATAGATTATAAAAAATATAGAGACTATTTATATACTTGTTCTCCAACTTCTGATAACTATCCCGGAAATGTATGCGGCGCTCCAGTAATTCCTGATCCTAACTGGGGCACTCCAAAGTATTTTGCAAAAAATGTTATTAACTTAAAATGGTCTTCTAACGATAATTTAGTGAAAGCTATTGCTTGTTATGGTCCTCTAGTAGTTGGTGGAATGCTTGGAGGAAAATCTTATCCTTCCGGAAACCCAAATCTGCCTGAGAATATGACAACAGAAGACAATAGCACAGGTCATGCAATGGTGATAGTAGGATACGATCTAAATTCTACACTATGTAAAACAGTATATGGAACTCCCAAATGCTGGATACTTGAAAACTCATGGGGAAAACTTACAGGCTGCTTAGAATTCAGAAGAGGAGGATATTACCGCTTGGTATCTAGAGATCCGAACACATGCGGAAGCAAGTTTAGAAATTGTAAATATGGAGATGGATGTGAAGGTGTCTATTGGTCACAAGATGGATTCATGTATATACCATTTGGAATGACTCCTTACGGAATAACCTTTCCAAAACTTGAAGTATTTGCTATACAGAATGTTACTACATAATAGATCAAAACCTATGAAAAATAAAAACTAGTAAATAATAGTAAAAATCTTTTAAATAAGTATAATTAATAAATTTATTATGAGCTATAGAAGAATATTCACCAAAGGTAAAAAGACATTCCTTATAATCGTATTTTTAACATTTTTTGCTTTATTAATATATAACAAATCATATTCTCTAAAAGATGCTTTTGTAATATATTGCGAATATGGTGGTGGTAAATACTATTCGAATTCAACAGGAGAATATTGTATAGTAAATGGAGTTCCATTTGATATATTTCAATACTATATGAATGAAGTACCTCCAGAATATTCTTTTTGCGCCCATTATAATTTATCCTTAGTTAGAGAGGAAGAAATTATTGATGGAATAATTGTAAATAATTCTTATTGTCAATATCCAAATGGTACTTTGATCATTCCACAATCTTTACTTCCTGAAGGAATCCTAAAAGATATTGATTTATCATTTTATACAAATAAAACAAATTGTACAAGTATATTAGAATGCCCCGATAAACCTTGGTTAGTACCTGAATGTAGCTCTACCCCTTATCCATGTTTTGAACCACCTTATATACCAAACATACCACCAAATTACAATAAGACAGATTATCAAAAGTTGGTTGAAGCTTATAGAAAAGAAGTTATGTGTGGTTATTGTCCACCGAATTCAACTTTTAATGGAAACTGGTATAGATGTCCAAACAATTTTTCTTTATTGGTATTATATGCTTCTTTTGAATATTTCTGTCCTCCACCAAATACTATAAAAGTTACATGTACCGGAACTTTTATTTGCATTAATAACACAAATAATACAGAAACGGCAACAACAAATATTAATTTAAATTTAGTAAAACAGAATATAACTGAAACTAAAAGTAGTGAATTCCCATATAAATGGCCAATAGCTATAGCAATAGTAATTATTATAGTGGCCTTATTACTACTACTTTACTATCTAAGATAAAATGAAATCTGATATAAATGTCTTAACTTTATCTATTATTGCTGGAATAATTCTATTATCCGGTCTATTAGCTTATTTGCTCTCCTATAATTATTCATCACAAACTACAACTGGCCAAGAGTCCATTAATCAATATTCTTTGACTATTCAAAATAGCGTAGACCTATTATCTTATATATTTGATTCAAAAGTAAATTTATCTTATTCTTTCTTATTATCCTATTGGTCTACATCAGGAAATGATACTTATTGTATAAATCCTAGAATCTGCACAAATATTTCAAAAGATATTAAGGAATATTTTGATGCCATTTATGGAAATAGATGGAACCTAACTGTTTACTATTTACCTTCTGTAACCGGATGGATTGTTCAAATGTTCATAGTTACTGGAAATGAAGGAAGTTATGATGTTTGTGCATTCAATCCACCAAAGGATAATAATAATATAGAATGGTATGAATGGAACTATACGTACTTTTTTACCGATTCTTACAATGAAAATGTGTATGTTCCTAACTTCGGTACAGTAACAATAAAAGGCGCTGGCTGGGTAAACGCAACTGCACCTTTTCATGAATGGACTTCTTCATCAAATTGGGGTCTTCAAGGTCTATATTCTCCAGCTAATAATATAGAAGATGCCATAAAGAGAGGTGTGTGTTTACCTTTGTCAAAAGTATTGCCAAATCAAAAATTCACTGATGCATCAGTTTTTTGTCCAAATGGAGAATGGAAACTATTTCAAGATTTTGGTCCTTTAGGAGCATGTGGAGGAAGTACAGAACCTACTAAAAATTTACCAAAGTTTTTCGATGGCGAAGGAGATCATTGTGGAAAAATTTTTACTTTTCATTATTATGAAAATCCTCCTACATATAAAACAGCAACAGATATAACTTATTTAGCAAAGATGTTAAATTTGATATCAAATACTGAAGTTGTGGTCGGATCTTTCTATAGAGGACAGGTTATTATACCAGATTTCTGCAAACAAGTTTTTATGGATTATCCATGGCATGAAGTAGTTAGATTATATATATCCTACCTAAATAAAAATGGACAACCGGAATATGTATTCCTGGCAGCAGATCCTTATTGTAAATATTATAAAAATGGTAATCTAATAGACTGTCCTACAGGAGTATATGATGATATTACAAATGTTGGAGGAGTGACTGTAGGGAAAGATTGTCCTTTAGTATATAGAATTAATGTAGATGGGTTATCTGCTCAGGGATTATATAGATTCAATATAACAAAATGGGTTATAAATGATAGAGATCCAAACACACCATATATTTATGTATCTGCCGCTTATTGGGATCCACATATACATAGTAATGGTGTTGCAATGGCTAGATTATATTGTTTAACAGAAGATGATAAAGTTTACGAATTGAACGCCTTTATGTTCCAAGGTAAGGGCAATTATGTGCAATTAGGATATCCTGTACCAGAAGGGGTATCAGTATATGTATTTTATTTCTATTTACCAGTTAATGTTCCTTACTTAGGCGGATACCTAGTAGGTGTTTTAAAGGTATGGTAAAATTAAACGAAAATATAATTTTCTATTTAATATATATTTTAGAATATTTTTTGTTTTTAATTCTTAGCGACTTTTCAATTTTCATAACCATATTTGGACTAATTTATTCATTTTTACTTCTCTTATTTTTAAAATATACAAAGGCGTCAAAATTGTACAAGCTATCTTATCTTATAATACCAATTTTTATTTTTAGAACTTATATGATTATAGAAGTTATTTACTCGTTAATCGTTGACTATGTGTTATTCTATATGCTCTCATTTATTTTAGGATACTATATTGTCGAAAATAAATTTTCTTTTTCAAAAAAATCAATCATGATTTATATTCTAAATATTTTCTTACTCTTTTTGATACTTTTCATTCATTTTCTCTACAAGAATTTTGATATAGTCGTCCCTTTTTATATTTATTATATATTCCCCATTAGCTTTCTACGTAATAAATATTTGGTATTTTTAGTAATATCAATATTATTATTAATCGCATCTGTCTTATTGTTTTTACAGAATTATATAAACAAAGATCCAAAAATAAATATAGCTTCTGCACTAAATAAAATTGATAAATATAAAAAGTATCTATATCTAGCAATATTTTTCATTATATTTGTACAAATACTTTTGTCTACTTATAGATTATTTCAATATAACACATCTAATTATCATAAATATATGTATACCTTCAGTTTAATATTTTCAGTCGTAGAATTATTTGTACTTTACAAAATATATAAAAAGAATATTTCAACTAGATTTCATAATTTTACCGATCACCTTCTATTGACTTTATCATTTCTAGAAATTTTTGTAGGTCTTTATTTCCTAACATTTAGGGATTTTTATGCTTTTTTATTGCATACAAGGTATATACCTTCTCTTATATTTTTAATAGCAGGCATACACTATGGACTTTATAGATTATCTAATAAAGTAATGAAAAAAGGTTTTGGTATAACATTAGCAATATTGTTTTTATTACAGTTATTTACTGGTGAACTACTGGAATTTTCTAGATATGAATTCCCAGTAAAACTTGGTATATTAATTAATTTAATAAACTTTCCAAATGCAAGCATAGTGTGGGGAACAATACATGGATTTGTATTAACAGTTGCAATAATAATATTTATATATCTTCATGCTATTATTAAAAAATGAGACTTCAAAATGAAATATTATATGCGATATTGTTTTTATCTTTAATCATTTCAGTAGTTGTGCTAGTATTTTTTGCTTTAACATTAAGTT
Source organism: Nanopusillaceae archaeon (assembly GCA_049973735.1). GTDB lineage: Archaea > Nanobdellota > Nanobdellia > Nanobdellales > Nanobdellaceae > Nanobdella. Next base: position 4,183 of record JBMFJL010000008.1, on the reverse strand, counting down.
ATAAACAAAATGAAGTATTTATTAGATATACATCTGTTAATACATTAGTAAATTATTTTTTAGGGTATATGTCAACTCTAATACAACAACAAGCGTATACACAATCTTATAATGCTGGTACTAATTCTTGGAATCAAAGTTATTGGGCTTCAGTACCTTATGGATGTCATATGCCTCCAGAATGTCCCGATGCCATGAGCTTTTATAATAAACTGCTAATGGAAGGTATTATGGAGGAATCGAACATAGGAATGCTAAATTTATATCAAGAAAAATATTATTATCCTTTTAATGTAAATTTAAATTTTTCAGATCAGTATATTGCTGGGATAATTGGTAGTTGTCAAAATGTAAACTCTGGAGAATATGATTATTGGTTCCCAATCGGAGTCAATGGAATATATATAAATGTAACCAGTCCAAATACAGGCGCCATATATCCATATCTATATTCATTTAATGTAACAAATAATCCTGCATTTTATTTGTATAGAAATGCCTATGATTTTTCATTAAGTGGTGAATTTTCAGATTGCTCCTATGTAGATTGTGTAAATACTTTATTAGGTTCTCCGACATATACTTGTAAAGATTCCTTCGAGAATTTTGTAGGAAATCCAGCTGTAAAATGTAATGAGAGTATAATTCCATATCAATGTAAAGTTCCTTTGAATTGTGACAAATATTGTTGGTATCCAATAGGAATTGCCTGTATCATAACATTGTCTTGTGAGCATACAGATTACAATGTATATTATAATGGTGTGACATTGCCACAAAGGATAACATTTAGCTCTATAGTCTATTACCAAAATGTAACTCAATATGCATACAAAATATGTGAATATAAATGTGAATATAAGGTTAATAAGACTACTGGTAAACCAATAACACCATTACCACTAACTTGCAAATTAAATAATCAATGGGAAGATTGTGATCCTCTAGATGGATGTGGATCTTCATCAGTAGTTTCAGAAGATACTGACACAAAAACTATAGAATTTTTATATTATGTATCTTATAGAAGGGATTGTATAATATGTTGGATAAATGTTAGATGTGAATGTAATCCTGATTGTGCAAAAGATATTCAATGTCCAGATACTATGGAAGTAAATACATACTGTAGTACATAAAATGAGGAGATATCAGTTTTCTGTAGCATTTACCACTCTATTAATAGTATTCTTTATAGTGGGTATTATTCTAATTACTGCATTCTTTTCTTCTTTAAATTTATACAATTTTGAAAGACAGAATTATTTTTCATATTCCCAAGATATTATATATCAATTATTTTCTCCAAATTGTATTGGCTACCAAGGTTATTCAATTTATTATACAACTTATGATAAATTATCATATTATAATAAAACTTTTTTTAATGAATTGCCTAACTGTACAACATTTCCATATCCATTCAGAGTATATATAGAAAATTATAGTTTTGGCATAATAAATTATTTCGGTAATTGCGATAATATAAGTTATCCAATATCTATAAATGGAGAATTTCATTATATGAAACTGGAAATATGCAGGAACTTTTATTCAGATTTCTATAAATTTGTTTATGATTTTTGTATTAATAATTTATCCTCAAACAACCAATCTTTCATATTTTTATCTCAAACCTACGTTCAAGATGATTTAATCTGCACTGAAAACTTAGATGGGAAAATTATATGCAATAAAATACCATGTAGAGCAATAAACAATATAACTTTCTTCCAGTCTGTAAGAGTTTATTTGCTAAATCTTGGAAACAAAAGTATAAAAATAGTCTAGATCTTTACTTACTAAAAATAGCAATAGTTTCTAATAATATTTTTGCAGCTAGATTATCGCATATTTCGCTTGAAAACAATTCTACAATATCAAAACCTATTAAATTAACATCTATATTTTTTATAATTTTAAAATAATGATATGGTCTAATTCCAAATCCTTCCAACCAATGTCCGCAACCATTTTCAAAAACATCAATATCAATAGAAATATAAACATTTTTATTATTCAACATTTCTTTAATCTCCTTAGCTATTTTGTCTGGATTGTCCCAAACATCAAATGGTGTATAATACTTTATACCCCAATCTTTTATTATTTCTTTTTCATCAAATGATAAATTTGATATACCGACCATTATTATTTTTTCGGGATCTAAGTAATCCTCCTTTATTAAATAGTATATAAAACTTTGATAATTTACATATGGATCTGGATGTATATCTGGATGTGCATCAAAATATAATAAATAAAGATCATCCCAATTTTCCTTTAAAATTTTTATTATTGGATATGTTATAGAATGATCTCCACCAAGAAATACAAATTTTTTATTTTTATTATATATATTCTTTACTTCTTCATATATTTTTTTGTAAAGATCTTGAATATTCTTTATATCCTCTAAATCTAGATCTCCGAAGTCATATATTTCATCTAAATTTACTTTTCCAAAAATTGTACTAAAGATTCTATAAGAGGCATCTCTAATAGCTTCTGGGCCTTCAGAATAATATTTTACATGTGATAAACTACCTAGCTCTGATGGTATTCCAATAATCACCCATTTTGCTTTTTCATAATTTCCTTGAGCATGTGCCAACATAAAAGAAAAATAAATATTATCTTTATATTTCTATTTAATGAAAAAAGAAGAAATTGAAAAACTCAATAGCGAAATTCTTAAATGTACAAGATGTCCATTATATCAATATAAGAAAAATTATGTTCCTGGCGATGGAGATCCAAATTCTGAAATATTATTCATAGGAGAAGCGCCAGGTAGAGAAGAAGATTTGCAGGGAAAACCTTTTGTAGGAAAAGCTGGACAAGTTTTAAATGAAAATATAAAAAATATATTAAATTTGGATAGAAATAAAGTATATATAACAAATGTTGTAAAGTGTAGACCACCAAATAATAGAGAACCAAAAGATGAAGAGATAAAAGCATGTTCTATTTGGTTAGAAAAACAATTAGAAATAATAAAACCATCAATAATAGTTACCCTAGGATATTATTCTACAAAATGGATATTTGAATATTTTGGATTGAAATTTGATTCTATTATGAAAAATAGGGGTAAAATATATAAAGTAAATAGGTGGGGCAAAGAGATAAAAATTATACCAACTATCCACCCTGCCTCTACATTATATCATAGGGAATGGAGAACCTTTTTTGATGATGACTTTAAATTAATAAAAGGAATCATAGATAATAAAGAAAAAAGTGGAATATTGAAATATATATGATGATGTTGCGCGCGCCTGATTTGTGATGATAGTACCTCCTCACTGAAAAAATTAATAAATATAAATCAACTAATTACTTTTATGATGAATTATCAGGAGAAAGAAAATGAAATATTAAATTCCATTTCAAATTTAATAAACAAAGTGAACAGTAGCATTATACATATAAGATCTATTAATATGTATGAAAAAACTTTAACTAACCAGAATATTTTGTATCAATATCAATTACAAGAAATAAACTATATATTTATCCTTTTGCAAGATTTAATAAATATATTAGAATTACTCAAATCGTATCTAGAAATTTATCATGAAGAAATATCCCAAAATCCTGCAATTCCAACTCAATTTAAAGCACAAATATCCAAATCTTTATCTGAAAATATAAAGAATATAAAAAATTCTGTAGATAGATTATTCTTAGAATTTGAGATGTTATCTAGCAAATTCGAATGATTTTAATTTTTCTAAAGCATATTTTAGTTTATCCTCATTTAAATCTATGCCTTCTATTACATATCTAAATTTTTTTCTTGGTCTATATACTCTAAATGGCTTCATATTTTTCTTATAACCAACTAAATTTAAATTCGAGTCATACAAGTATATATCCAATGGCTTTAAGCAAAAAAATGTATGGACATCTGCATCTTCTCTATCCTTCCCTAGATCCAATATATATATTGTATTTTTATCTGGGATTTGAAACATTAAACCTATAATAGATCTAAAAAATCCAAAATATTTTATTTTATATTTGGATTCCAATTTCCTTTATTAATTTTTTCTCTTGCTTAATTTTGAATTCGGTATATCCACAATATCCACAATGATATCTATCTTTATGTTCTCCCATAAATCTTCCACATCTAGGACATTGTTTCTTTAATCTAACTACCTTTCCACCTTCTAAT
>JBMFJL010000007.1:0-17644 GCA_049973735.1 Nanopusillaceae archaeon | reverse complement strand
CGACATACGTATGTAGTATCCCTATTGTTTCTCCTACTGGCTATTATTTTATTGATATCTGGCAAGAAATAGCATATTCTTTCTATACTTCCCAATATGAACCTTATAACTTAACTAATTATGTATATAAAGAACCTTTAGCAATAATGTATTTATACAATTCCACAAATTTATCAATAAAAGATATCTTATTTTCTGACTCCTACTGGTATGTATTCGATACACAAAAATATTACAATTCTTCCAATTTAATTTACTGGAATACAAGCCAGAGAAATTATGGATTAGTAGTAGATTATTCCAATTTTTATAATTTGGTGTACGATGTAAGTAATTTATTGAGTGGTTATATTTATTACCCATATGAAAATGGTATTCTCACGGGAAGTTACGTGAGTCCATGTGAAAAATACATAAATTCAATTCTATATACTAATTATAATCCAATTGTTAACCTAACTAATCTTGGTGGAAAGTATATATTAAATTTATCATTGACAAATATTCCAAATTACCAAAATTACTACATATACATTTATGCAAATCCAAATATAAATTTAGGTGATGCCAGATTTTTAGCGTTCTCTACGCAAATCCCAGAAATGAAAATAAACTATATAGAAGAAATAAATGCCATAAATATAAATAACTTAGTAGATATATCAAAAAACTATCCAGATGCTTACTTTTACATTATAAATGCTAATATAACTATTTACAATGGTACAGTATATAATGGAAATTTAATAAGCAATTATAAATATTCTCAATTGTTTGATATCTATATACTAAATACAAAAGATGTCAATTCTTTATATAAAGATCAAATGATAATATATATAAAATGAGAGGGTGGATTGTTTTAGTAGAACTTGCTTTTTCTATTATTATACTAACATTCTTCTTTTTGTATAATTATTATCATCAAAATACGTTGACTTCTTTAAATGAATATTATGACCCAAATAAGTTTAGATATCTCAACGAATCTTGCAATGATAATAATTTAATATATGAAATAATAAATTTAACAAATTATAACATAACCGTTTGTTTTTTTGGAAATTATACTAATTTATCAGATGTATCAAACTTTCATCCAGTATTTGAATATCTATACTCTGGCAAAAGCAATTATAGTCCATATATACTAATAATATTATCATGAGAGTACAATATATTTTACTTGCATCTGCTTTTATAATAGTATTATTATCATTTTTAACAGTTAGATATATGCGACCTATCGAAAATATAGATGCAATTATCATTGGAAAAAATTTCAAAAATGAAATAATTTATATATACAAAAATTTTGGATATAATTATATATCAGATTATACTTTACTTTTTAAAAATTATGTAGAAAATATAAACTTTAATTTTTCCTTTGTTTGTGTATCATCTCACAATCTATCTTTACCTAGATGTACTGGAACTGATGTAAATTGCTGTTATTATTTCAATGGATATTTTTACTTAAATAGCTCTATACTTAAGTATTGTGATAAAAATTTTACCATATATAATCCCCCGGACTGGATATGTTTTTGTTATATAATAAATAAAAGCAATGAAAGTTATACAAATTTTTTCTGTATTTAACATTTACTTATATAGTAACCTGAAGGTGTTTTATTCAAAAGTAAACAAATATTATCTGTGAATGTATAGTTACTGGCACCTTGTAAGTTAAAAGGAACAGTATTTAATGTAAAATTGTATAGAAAAGCATTATAACCTGTTCTTTTTACATTTAAACTAATATAATTTGGCAAACTAAGTGTATAGTTTACTGTTGATATATAAACCGCATTTATTCTTCCAGGATATACATAAATTGTTAGACCATTTGGTAACTGCTGAAAAAATCTATAATTACATGAATAACATGAACTAATTTGTTCAATCTGATAATTTAAACTTGACAACAAATTTACAGTATACTTTAGATCTATTTGAGATTGCTGATTTTGCACTGATAATCTAACATAGTATAAAGTAAATGCCAATATTGTTATTGCTACTGCAGTATATAATAAAAATTCAACCCATAAACTTGCAGATCTAAGAAACACTCTTTAAATAGTTTTCTAGATTTTTGTTTTCTTCTGGTAATTCTTCGTATATTTCCTTCGCCAATTTATCCATTATACTTTTTCCTTGATTTGTAACAACTCTTCCTTTCTTTTTTCCTTCCTTTACTTGCATAACTAATCCTGCCTGCTCCAATTGTTGTAATATTAATCTTACAATTTTTCCATAACCTTTAACGAATCTACCTGGCTCCATTCCTCTCTTTCTTAAACCACCATACTTTTTCCTCAATCTAGATACACCAATTGGTCCTTTTAGATATACTTGTCTCAATATTGATGCTGCTCTATAATACCACCAACCAGGCCCCCCATCAAAATTTACCTCTGCATAAAAATCAGGATTTCTTTCTCTATCCGGTCCTGTCTTTACAAAATTTGCCCATACTGGTGGTTTTATTACATTTCTATAGTTTTTAAATAAATATTCGGCTAATCTTTCTACATACAAATTTCCTGGTATATCTCTTACAGTAACCATAATCTGGAATATTTATAAAATATTTTTAAATTATAATACAAAATGGGTCATACTAAATTAGTTGGTCCTGCTGGGAGATTTGGTTCTAGGTATGGAAAAAGTATTAGAGAAAAAGTAAAAGAAATTGAAGAAAAATATAGAAACAAAAGATTGAAATGTCCATATTGTAACTATGTTGCTGTAAAAAGAGTAGCATTTGGAATATGGTATTGCGAACATTGTGGCAAAAAGTTTACTGGAAAAGCATATTCAATACAATGACAAAATACATGTGTATGAATTGTAAGAGAGTTTTAGATCATGATACTGCACTAAAAAAGGTTAAATGTCCATATTGTGGATCTAAAATTTTAATAAAACTTAGACCAAATACCGTAAAGAAAGTAAAAGCGATATGAGAGTAATAATTGAAGGTTTGGATGATGATTTTATAGATTCTATAAGATTTTTAGAAAAAGATGAAAAAATAAAAATAGAAGGAAATAGAATTATTGTTGATAGAAGAGATGTTTCAAAATCGAGGGCTCAAATAAATTTAATATATAGATTAATTAGAATAAATGATAATCTTATCAGATTACTGTCCAATTTGTAATTCAAAGAATATCGAAGTGAAAGAAATCTATTATGATTTCCCATCTATCGGAGAATCTATATTGTATGTTTTCAAATGCAATGATTGTGGTTACAAAACTTCAGAGATTATACCAATAAAAGAAGGTGATCCTACAACATTAAATATAATAGTTGATAGTGAAGAAAAACTTAGGAAATTGATATTAAAATCTCCCTATGCAAAAATTATATTAAAAGAAATAGATTTAGAAATTTATCCGGGGATAGAATCAAAATTCGAAATAATACCGATAGATGATTTAATAAATAGAATAAAAGAAAATTTATCTTCCTTTAAGTACTTGTATGATGAAAAAGAGAAAATAGATGCAATAAATCAAAAAATAAATTATTTAGAAGAGGTACTTAGAAACAATAAAACTTTAACTATAATTATAGAGGATGAAAAAGGGTATTCAAAAATCTATTGATTAGTTGGTCCCTCTTTCTTTACTTCTTCTACAGCAGACATCTGATGTCCTCTCCAGATCTTTACATATGGTGGTGTAGCAATTATCAACTTATTTCCGCCAACGTCTATTGCTGCAATATCTCCACCTATTGTTTCAATTACTGTTCTTAGCCTAGATACAACTTTTTTAACCTCTATCAAATCCTTTCCAACATTTAATGCACTTATATCTACTATTGCTATATAGTTTCTCTCTCTTAATGAATCTACTACTGCCTTAACTTCTGAAGAATCCTTCAATCTAAATATTCTTACGTATATATTTACTTCCTCCTCCTTTTGAGTTGGTACTACTTCTAAATATTTATCTTCGGATTCGCTCTTCTTCCTTTTAAATATGTCACCTAAAGATACCATATAAGATAATACGTCGCTACTATTTTTATAGGTTTAGTTAATATGGATGTTTATAATATTGATAATCAATAAAAGTTACTTTTTACCTATATTAGTTTTATCTACTATGTCTCTCAACTCCTTAGCCAAATTATTTAACTTCTCTTTATAAACCTCTATTTGCTTTTTTATACTCTCTGCTTTTATCATAAAAACATTTTTTTCTTCCTTTAGTTTTTCTATTACCTCATTTTTGTCTTTTTCAATTAATATATTTCCTATTAACATATATACCTTTTTACCTTCTTTTAGATTACTTAATTCGTTCAAAGCATTATCTATTTCATCTAACAAATTTAGTAATTCTGTTTTTTGTGCCTCTAGTAGTAAATATGTATGTCTTAACCTCTCATATTCCTCATACTTCCTTTCTAGTTCCATATTGTAGTTGTTCATCTTAGATATTATATTATATAAATATTTTAAAATTATTTGTGCATGAATATTAAATGATCATTTTCTCTCTTAAAGAAACCATATCTTACACCATGTAGCACTTCTCCATCATTAGTTAAATCCATAACATATTTTTCTGCAATTACTTTTATCTTTTTAAATGGTTCCAAGACTTCTATCTCTATTTTATATTCCTCTGGTACCCACTGAATTATTTTATAATCATAATTCTTTATATCTTCATATCTATCGGATATGTATCTTGCGATTATATGATCTTTTTCAATTCTTATTATTTCTATATTAAATCCCTCCATAAATCTTAGATATCTCTTATCTAAATCACTTTTATCTATATAAAATATGTTTGATCTTATAACAAATTCTCTAGTTCCTAAATCAACTTCTGGATGATTTTTAATTATTATTTTCTTTGGCAATTCCATATTTTCTACTATAACTTTTATTGGATCTCTTATTATGAAGAACCTTTTTGCCTTTTTATCATAAACTTCTCTATTATATGTATATATTTTATCCCAATTTACAAGCACATCTACAGGATTAGGTCCTATTTCTATTATATATTTCTTTATTGCATAATTAGTTATTCCTCTTCTCTTTAGACCTCTTAATGTAGCAATAAACGGATCGTTCCATCCAGATATCTTTCCTTCCGCTATCAATTTTCTTATTTCTGATTTGTGCAGTGGCATATCTTTAACTAATAAAGCACCATAGTTAATAACTACTGGATATTCCCAATTAAAATAATCATAAATATATTTTTGTTTAAAAGAATTTACCTCATGCTCTTTCATCCTCAATATATGAGTAACTCCCATCAAATGATCATCAATTGATACAGAAAAATTATATGTTGGCCATATCCAATACTTTTCTACATAATTTTCTCCATACTTATTTAATAAATATGGATGTGGATTCTTTTTTGGATTCACTACTCTAAAAGCAATCCAATCTCTCACAGAAGGATTCGGATGATTCAAATCAGTTTTTATCCTTATGACTGCTTGACCTTCATCATAATATCCTTCCAGCATTTTTTCAAACTGTTCTAAATGCCAAGATGGATCTTTTTCCCTATATTCTGTCGGAATGCCCTTGGCCCTATATTCAGAAATCTTTTCTTGTGGTGATAAATCAACATATGCAAATCCCTTCTCTATTAATCCCCTAATATACTTATAGTAAATATCTAATCTCTCCGATTGAATAAAGAAATCATCAACTTTATCCTCTATTAACCATTCTACATCTTCTTTTATCGCTTCATATACATTTGGATCTGGTTTTTTAACCTTTGGATCTGTATCTTCAATCCTTAATATAAATTTACCATGATACATCTTTGCATATTCATAATTCAATATTATTGCTCTAGCATGCCCTAAGTGTAAATATCCAGAAGGATTTGGCGCAAACCTAGTAACTACTTTTCCATCTACAGCATCTCTTAGTGGAGGTAATCCTTTCTTTTCTTCCTTTTTCTTTTCTTCCAATAATTCTGGATATTTTTGTCTTAAAATTTCATATGCCTCCTCTCTAGATAATTTATTTATTTTTTCTACAATTTCTTTTACATCATTTATTATTTCTTTTATTTTATTTTTTATTTCTGGTTTCTCATATATTATTTTTGATATTACAGAATTTACCTCTACTTTATCATATTTTGTTCTATTATATAATGCCCACTTTTCTGCTAACTTTATATGATCCATATTAGAATACCTTTATAGCCCATTTGCCACTTTTTATATTGAATTTTTTACCTATTTCTGACTTTTCGGGATCAATCATCAATATAAAACCCGAAAAGTCTTCTGCAAAATCTCTAGATCCACAATAAGGACATTTATCTACATCTTTATCCAATATTGCCTTACAATTTCTACAAATTTTTCTTTTTGGTTTTTTATATACCATTATTTCTTAGATTTTTGTTTTTGTTCTAGCCATTCCAATTTTCCTAATCCTGGTTGCTTCATTGTTAATGATATCCTCGTACTTATTCCTTTATAACTAACGCTAACAATTCTAGCCTTTACAATATCATTTAACTTCAATACCCTTTTTGTATTTTTTCCTATTAATGCTTCTTTACCAGATACTGAAACTTCATCATCCATTACTTGAGATATGTGAACTAGACCATCAACAGGTCCTATATTAACAAATGCGCCAAAATCTGCAATTGAAGATACAATTCCATAAGTTATTTCTGAAATTAATGGTATGTAAGAAATTGCTGTAAATTTTACTTTATAATATATTCCCCCATCCTCAAAAATCATTACACCTTCAGAAATTTCATCAATAGATTTTATGGTTACAATTATTCCATAATCTTTTCCTGCGCTACCTATATATGCATTTACCAGTACATCTTCTATCATTTCCTCAACATTTTCTTTTATTTTTTCGGGAGGAATTCTTATAACGTCCGTTATTTGTACTTCGTAAAACATTATTTATTAGTTATATAAATACTTATAAAGATTTAACTTAGATTTATTAATAACCTTAGCCCTAATACTATATTTATAATGAATAGTAATATATCACAAAGTCTACTGAAATTTTATAAAGAAAATAAGGAAATTGTCGAAGATATAATAAAGATTTCACAAAATAGAGAAATTGGATATATGTTAAGTAATAATTCTTTCGGTTCAAGACCTTATAAAATAGAAACTGAAGAAGATTTTTTTAACATATTTAGAAAAGGAGGAGTATCTTATCATATATCTATAGAAAGATGGCTAGATCTGAATATACTTAAAGAAAAAGCATCAAAAAAAGAGATTGAAAATTATAGAATTGGATGGGATTTTATAATAGATATTGATACAAAAGATTTAGAATTATCAAAGATTACTGCAAAGATTATTGTAAATTATTTAAAAGAAAAATCAATAAAACCAATTTATATAAAATATTCTGGTGGAAAGGGTTTTCATATTGCCATACCATGGGAAATTTTTCCTGAAACGGTTAATATATATAAAAAAGAAGATATCATAGAAGAAGAGACTAGAAAATTATTTCCAGATTTAGCTAGAGTTTTAGCTTTGTATATTTCATCTCAGATAAAAGATACCTTAAAGAAAATAATATTGTATAAATTTTCGGAAGAACAACTTAATGAATTTGGAGTAAAAGATATTAGCAATTTTGATCCTTATGATATAATAGAAATAGATACGATATTAATATCTACGAGACATTTAATTAGAGGATTGTATTCGATAAATGAAAAAACAGGTAGTTTATCTATACCGATAAAAGAAAATTTTATAGAAAAGATAGACAAGGAGTATTCTAAAATAGGAAACTATTCATATGAAGGTATACCTTTTTTGACTGAAGATTTAGAAAGAAAAGAATCTGAAGATCTTAAAAAATTAATAAATTCTGCACTATTATGGAAAACAAATAATGATTTAGAAATAACAGAAATAGCAAAAAAAGCAGAGAAATATAAGAATGAAGAGAACGAAAAAGAAATAAGAAAGGATATAGAAGAGATTAAAGTAAAGAGAATTAATATAGACGAATCTTTATTCCCTCCATGTATCAAAACTATACTTAGTGGAGAAGTAGAAGATGGGAGAAAAAGATCTGTATTCATACTAATTAATTTTTTAGCTAACATTGGATGGGACTGGGATAAAATAGAAAAATATATTAAGGAATGGAATGATAAATTAAGCGAACCATTGAGAGAAAGGTATATTGAATATCAAATAGAGTGGCATAAAAAATTGTATAAAAATAATAAAAGATATTTAACCCCAAATTGTGATAATGAGATATATTATAAAGAAATTGGAGTTTGTAAACCCGATGAAATTTGCAAACTCATCAAAAATCCATTGTCTTATCCAATAAAAAAATTTAAATCTCTAAAATCTTCTCAGGATTCTCAAAATAATTAACATAAAATAATATTCTATCTATCTTTTTATTTATATCCTCTACTTCTTTTACTTTAAATATATTAAAGAATTTCTTTCTATAATAATTATTAATAGTTAATCCTTCTGATTCTAATATGTTTTTTACATACAAATATAATTTATTTCCTTTTTTATCATTATCTGTCAAGATTATTGCCTCTTTATAATCCAAAAATATATTTTCCATTTTCCTCAGTTCATATATTGTATAAACATTTTTTATACCCATTTTATTCAAGGCTTCTTTATCCCTCCTTCCTTCTACTATAATCAAAGTTCTTTCCCTACTCTTTATGTTGTATAAAAAATCAACAATTTTCTTCATAATACTTTTATCATTATCTTATAAATTTTATAAAAATTGTTGTAAAAAGTTATAACTTTCAATATATTTAAATATTAAAATGCCAGCTAAAAATAGAATCATCGATAATAAGAAATTCTCATATTCAGGACCAATTGATTTTCAAAAATTTTATAAATCTCTAAAAGAGTATTGGGACTCTAAAGGATTTGATTTTCTTGAAACTAAACATGATGAAAAAGTTAAAGAAGATGGTTCTAGATCTATTAGTTTAGAATGGCATATTGAGAAAAAAGTAACAGATTATGTAACTTATAGCTATGATATATCAATTTCTTTAGATAATCTAAAAGTACTTGAAGGTGGAAGACAATATGCAGAAAACTTATCAATAACTATAAATGGGGATCTAATAACCGATTATGCAAAATATTTTGGAGATAAACCATTTAATATATTTTTGAGGGGTTTATTCGAAAGCTATATTTTTGGATCTGAAATTGGAGAACACAAAAAAAATTTATCAAAAATAGGAGACGGGTTTTTGGATTTGGCAAAAGACTTGACTGCTTCATTTAGATTATGAGCGATTGGGAAAAATTATATGAAACATCTGTAAGAACCAAAACTAGATTTTTATTACAAGATTTTTACGAGAAGTTTGCAAAACTACTAAAGTCAAAAAACTGGGAAGGTATATTTAAAAAAGACAGATTCGAAAAATACTACTTTCATAAATTATCCGCAATTGATAATTCATTGTATATTGAGGCTCAATGGGAACTATATAAAAATTTCTGGAAGGAAGAACCAAAAATAGATTGGAAACTAGAAATAGGAATCGTAGTAAATGGATACAATATAAATACATTGATTGGAGACATTTCTGTTAGTATAAAGTCTTTCCATAAAGTAGAGGAATTTAAAGATTTTGATGTAAAAAAAGCAAAAAAATCCGAAAAAATTTTGTTATTTTTAGGTTTTTCAAAGGTTTTATCCAATCTAAAGAAGAATTTAGAAAAAACAACTGGTAAAAGTAAACTTACAGAATTATCTGGTAGAGATTTGTATAATGAATCTGAAGAAATTAGAAAATGGATTATCGAATACTTTAAATTATATAATTACTGATTAAAAATCTCAATATTCAATTCTTTTGCCTTATTTATTATTTGTTCTCTTTTTCTTCTTCCAACTGTCGATGCTATTATAGCAACCTCCTTTTCTTTATCTACTTTCATTAAATCTTCTACATTATAAACTAATCTTGGAATCTTTCCATTTGGCAATAATCCTTTTACTTCTCTTGGTGAACCATACCCTACTTCAACCATCTTTGGCTTTCCCTTTAATTTATGCCTCATCTTATTATGTATTCCTTTTGGCCTCCTCCAGGAATCTTTACTATTTCTTTGAGATATCGAAGTCCACCAATACGGTCTATAATAATCTGGTTTTTTCCTTTTAATTTTCTTTCTTAGCTTCAACAATTTTTCCTTCATGGTTTTTCAACTATATATATTCCATCTTGAAACTTTCTTAAATCCTTATCCCTCAACCTTACTGAATTTTCTATTAATCCTGCTAAATTTCCCAACTTCTCTAAATCATATCCTTCTAATATTATCTCATTTTCATTTATTGATGCTTTCACACCTTCAGGTATTTCTATTACTATTGGATTTTTACCACCCATAAAATTCTCTATAACTAACTTATTTTTATCAAGCTTTAGCTTTATTGGATAATGTATATAAACTGCCTTTAATTTATACCTATAACCATTTACAACACCATGAATATCATTTTTTAAGTGAGCTATCATTGTATATAAATCTTTTAATACTTTTTTAGATGGAAAATAAGCTTTAAAAATAACTTGATTATCTTTTTTCTCTATTATTATATTTCTATTGTTAATCATTCTTTCTTTTTTACCTTTTGGCCCCTCAACTTTTATTACATTTTTTTCTATTGATACTTTAACATTATCGGGTACATCTACTTTTTCTATTACAATATATGGTCTCATTCTTATTTTAATTTATAGAAATATTAAAAAATTATTCTTTTATTATATTTATGCCGAAATTTTTCTTTAGATATTCTATAACCTCTTCTTTAGTAGTCTTATGCCTTCTAGGTATCTTTGCTGCCCTAATTTTTCTTCTTTCTACCCTATATCCTGGTCTTGCTACAGTTACTACTACATCCATTCCAAGTATACCTATCTCAGGATCATATTTTAATCCTGGTATCCATACATATTCTTTTATACCAAATCCAAAATTACCAAATTGATCAAATTGGGATTCCTTTAATGTATTATTTACCGCTTTCAATAACCATCTTAAAACCTCTTCTGCCTTTTTACCTCTTATAGTTAATTTTACCCCTATTTCTAATCCTGGCCTTATACCCCATGCCTGTACTCTTTTCTTTGCTTTTGTTCTTACCGGTTTTCTATCCGGAAACATTTTCTTCAATAACTTTTCAGCTTTTTCTAAGGGTTCTCCTGGCTTTCCTACTCCTATATTTATTGTTACCTTTTCAATTACAATTCTTCTCATTGGGTTATTAATATTTTTGTTCATCTTACTGTAATTAATGGTTTGTCTTCGCCTATTACTATAGAATATTCCCATATAGTTTCCTCAACTTTATTAGTATCTATATTTAAATATTCTATGAATCTATTATTTCCGAATGTCTTTTTCATTATCTTTATAGATTTTAATCTTCCTACTCTTCCAACTTTTGCACCATAATAAATATATATAATGTTTCCTTCTTTCATTTTCAATATCTTTTCTATTTTATTTTCTTTAGTGTTATATAATATACTGTCTCCAGTATTTATTTCATTGTTATCAAATAAGAAATTTGATCCATCCAATCCTGTAACTTGTATTTTTCCACCTTTTACTAAATTTTTCCTTACTATTCTTATTATCTTTAAATCTTTTTCCTGTTCTTGTATTTCTATTAATTTTAATTTTAGATTATTTGAAAAAACAACTCTATAATTTTTGTTTAGATCTGGTATAGATATTACATCAAATAAACCAACAGAATAAGCAGGATCTCTTATTACTTTATTATTTACCAGTATTTTACCATTTTTTAATGCATAGACAGCTTCCCTTCTTGTTCTTACCAATTTTAGATAATCCCTAATCCATAACAATATTGGCATTGAATATTCAAATTTATAACCAACAGTTCTTGGTCTAATAATCCAATATTTTTCCTTTCTACTTATTGGCCATGTCTTTGGTGCAGATATAGATCTTATATGTCTTTTGTTTGAAACATGAGCCATTTTATTTATGATCTAAGAAACCTTTTTTAAATTATTCTTTATTTGAATTTTTCATTTATTTCCATAACTTTGGCCAATTCTTCATCCTTTACAGAAAAATTATTAATAAGCTCATTTATTTTTTCTTCTGGTACATTTTTACTTTTCATTTTTCTTTTTATCATTTCAATTCTCTCTTTATCTTTTAGATTTAATCTCAATATTAATAATTTAGAAGCATGAATTGGTCTATAAACTTCTTTTCCCGCCTTATTTACATATTTTGCATTATCGATATATACTTTATATTTCTTTCTATCAACATATACAACAAATCCCTCTACATTCTTGAATTTTCCCCTCAATATTTTAACATAATCTCCAACTCTTAATGGTAATGAGTTAATTTTTATTAAATTTTTAATATCTTTTGATAACATTGAAGACATTAGTTTGCCTCTAATATGCAAAGGAGCATTTATTATATATTTTCTTTGTTTTCTTGGTTGCTTCGATCTTTTCCATGAAGAACTCCAATCATTATAATCAATATTTTTTATGTTTAGTACCATTATATAATTATACTTGCAATCTTAGATAATTCGGGCCATCTTTCAGCAACTTCTCTAGCCACTGGTCCTCTTATTATTGTACCTGCTGGTGTTCCCTTCTCATCCTTCACTATTACACATGCATTATCCTCAAATTTTATTCTTGTTCCATCTTTTCTTCTATACTCTTTTCTTTGCCTTATTATTACTGCTTTCATTACCTTTCCTACTAAAGACAAATCTCCATCAACTATAGAAACTATGACCAAATCTGCAACACCTGCTCTTGCATATCTTCTCTTTACACCTCTATATTTGTATACAGCTATCACTTTAGCTAATTTTGCCTTAGAATTATCTGCTACCTTTAAAATAGTTCCTACTGTTATTCCTTTAGTTACTTTTGAAGATATTGGTTTCATATTTTGTTTACGACAACAAAGTGTATTGTTTTAGATAAAGGCCTTGTTTCCCCAATCAATACTCTATCTCCTGGTTTAATATCTAAACATTTTGGTACATGTGCCTTTATCTTTGAAATTCTTATTTCATATCTCTCATATTTCTGGTGATAATGATATCTTTTAATTATTATTCTTGCTATTCCGTGTTTTACCCTCTCTACATATCCTTCAAAGATAAATCCCCTTATTCTAACCTCACCATGCCATGGACACTTCTTATCATTACATGTATTCTCCGGAGCCTTTACCCCTTCTATACCTATGTCTTTAACATAAGTGGTTTTATCCATGTTATCTATTAAGTTATAAATAGGTTTAAAAATCATTTAATGTATATGATGATGGACCAAAAATCTGATGGAGTGATGAATGACGGGCTGCCTGAGATATATAAAGATCAATATAATAGATGTAAGAAATTATAGTTCCATTTGCTGTGATTTAGGGTGGGCGGCTTCCGTGCTTTCCCGGCCTTCGCCAGTACTCGCACGGACGTGGGCCGGCTTAACTTCCGTGTTCGAAATGGGAACGGGTGTTTCCCGGCCACTTTGGCCGCCCTTAGTCATATCATTAATATAAATATCTTTTAAATTTTTTCTTATTATGAACCTTTTAACATTGCCACAATATAAACATTTATATATAATTCTACCTTTCCTTACTCTTACTTGTAAGGTCTTTCCAACAACCCAGGGAGTATAACATTTTTTGCAGAATTTATTTCTTAAATCTTTTGGCAATCTTATTCTAGCTTTATTTTTTATTTTCCATAAAATATAAATATATCTTCTAGAAATCTCTATATTGTCTAAATTCTCTATAGCTTTCTTGTATAAATATCTAATTCTCTTTAATGCTATTCTTTTATACATATAATTTTACATCCATTTCTTCTTTCTTATCTAGATTCTTTACATAAATCAAAATATAATCTCCAACAGAATAATTTGCTTTTGGTATTAACACTTCTATATTTTCTTTTCTATATTTATCTATGGATATTAATACAGGAGTTATTAGATTATAATATAATCTAAATCTTAAAGAGGTTGCTTGATCTTTAAAATATGCATATTTAGTACCAACTTCAAATCTTCTTACATATGGAGAATGATTTTTTATCTTTATTATGAATTTTTTCTCATATTTCAAACTATCTACATCAAAACTTTCTTCCACATCAACACTCCACCTATCTTCCAATGTTTCACTCATAATAATTTTAATGTTCCTGTTATCTTATCAATTTTATCCTCCTCATCCGGACCTATTCCTACACATGTTATAGTACCTGGTTCCAATTGTGTAAGACCTGCATCAGATATCAAAACAGAATTTAAACCATCTTTTATAGCTTTTTGATATATATCCAATAATTTTTCTAAATTTTCTACATATAAAACTATCTTCTTAGCCCCTTCCCTTCTCCATGCATCTACCAAGTCTTTATTATTTTTTAATTGTTGTAATACGCACTCTACTGCAGCATGAGCTACTTGGACACATAATTTGCCCTTTCCAATATCCAGATCTTTTCTAACAACTACTACTAACTTATACATTGTTAAGTTCTTTTAATCTCTCTAATAACATTTTATATCTATAATTTTCTATTTTTTCATTTATGAATTCTTCTTCTATTTTCTTATTTAATTCTGATATTTTCTTTTCCAATTCAGCTACAACACTATATAAATTATTTATCTTAGTTTCTATTTCTTTATATTTATTTTCTATATTTATTATTTTATCTATTATTTCTTTATTTCTTTGTTCAAACAATTTTATATTTTCATTTATTTTTTCAAAATCCTTTTTAATTTCCTCCATTTTATTTATAGTATCCTCTATTCTTTTTTTGTATTCATCAAAATTTAACAACTCTTTTATTATTTTATCATAATATATCTCATCCATAAAAATAAATATAATTTCCGACAATTAATAAATTTATGATAAAAAGATTGCACCAAGCTATGAGCACATTATTAGCTTACTTAATATTTATTTATATATTTAAAGTCGATAAATTATCATCAATAATATTATCATTGATTATCGGTTTTATTTCCGTACTCCCAGATATAGACTACAATATTTATAACTGGGCTTACAAACAATATAAATATTTAGAAAACAAAAAAATAAAATATTTAATATATCCTTACTATTTATTTTTATGGATTTTAGTCAATTTATTCAAACATAGAGGATTTACACATTCGATATTCCCAATATTAATATTTTTTATTCTAGGATTCTTTACTATACATTTATTTTACCTATTTTCTATAGCATTTTTACTACATATTTTTGAAGATTCTTTTACAGTTTCTGGAATTTATCCTCTTTATCCAATAAAAGATTATCAATTTAAAATAGGAATTTTAAGCAATAATAGGAATAGAAATGCCCAAATAGTGCTATCATATATATTCTGGATAATTTATATATTTTTGATATTTATTTATTGAAAATGAGGATATTTATTGCAATAGATTTTCCAGATGAAGTAAAAAGAAGAATCATTGAAGTAGCTAAAAAGGTTAGATCGATAGATGGTAAAAGAGTTGAAGAAGAAAATTTACACATTACATTAAAGTTTATTGGTGAAATAGATGATAATATCGTTAATGAAATAAAAGAAGAGTTAAAATTCGTCAATTACAATAAGTTTTATATAAAAATATCTGGAGTAGGTTTATTTGGAAATAGGGTGCTTTGGTTAGGAATAAGTAGAGGATATCAAGATATAGTAAATCTTCATAATATAATAGAAGAGAAATTATTAAAGTTTAAAATAGAAAGAGATTTTAATTTTCACCCACACATAACTTTGTATAGAATTAAACAAATAATAAATAAGAAAGATTTTGAAGATAGTTTAAAAGAAATTGAAAAATTCTCTTTAGATAATATATTGGTAGATAAGTTTTATCTGAAGCAGAGTATACTCAGATGGGAGGGTCCTATATATAGAAATATTGCAGAGTATAAACTGTTATAAAATTTATTATAGATTAATTATCTATTATGGCAACCTCGTTATTTCCCGAGTTAAAAGCTAGAAAATTTGATAGGATATTTATATGTAGAAAATGTGGAGCAAGGATTAGAGCAGATCCTAATAAAGTTAGGGCTGGTCTAGTTAGATGTAGAAAATGCAAATCAAAAGCACTAAGACCAAAGAAGTCAGAGATAGTACTAGTTGCTTCCAAAACTACTAAATGAGCTATCAGCCATATATAAGTTTTTCAAGTATTTTTGTTTTATTTATTTTATTTTTATCTTTAAATTTATTATTTCTATTCATAAAATTTTATTTAAAACAAAATGTAGATTATAAAGTCGCTTATGGAATACTCAGAACTCAAAAAGGTATTTGGATAATTGAAAAATTATCAAAATCTAGATTTGTTAAGATATTTTCTATTTTATCATTTGTTTTTTCTTTTATCTTAATATTTGCATCCCTATTTTTATTATTTTATGGTATATCTACAAAAACACCAACATATGCTTTAGCAATTCCAGGAATATCCTACGGTCCTATAACATTACCAATATTTGAAACTATAATTGCAATATTTATTGGAGCATTTATACATGAAATTGCTCATGGAATATTAGTTTACAAAAATAATCTTAAATTAAAGTCTTGGGGCTTCTTTTACTTCGGTCCTCTGATTGGTGCATTTGTAGAACCAGATGAAAAAGAAATAGAAAATCTAAATTGGAAAGAAAAAATAAAGATATTTTCTGCAGGATCTACAATGAATATTATAGCTGGTTTTATAGCCTTTTTATTATTTGTTCTCTTTTCCCACATTGTTTATTCCTATAACTTAGGAAATCCATATGTTGAGATTGTTGGTACAATACCAAATACTTCAGCATACAATGTAATTCCAAATAATACTATATTGTATTCAATAAATGGTTATCCAATACATTTTACATATCAAATATCAGAAGCGATAAGTAATTATTCTATTGGAGAAAATATAACATTATATACTAGCTCTGGTGTTTATACAATACCAATATCAAATTATAGTGGAGGAAAATTGATAGGAATATTGGTTACACAGAATTATGAAAATGAAATAATACCTTTTATATCTTCTTTACTGTTTTGGATCTTTGTTGTAAATATAGGTCTTGGAATTGCCAACATGTTACCAATATATCCATTAGATGGGGGTAGAACTGTTGATGGTATATTGCAGAGATTTTTGAATAAAAAAAGAAGAATGAGTATATTAACAATTATATCCATATTAATAACATTGCTTATCTTCTACAACATAGCTATGTCTTTTGGTTTCTAAATGTTTTTCTTATAAATAATTTATCAGTTAATAGATTATATATATCTCCAACATAATCTACTTTTCTCCTAAGATCATAATTCTTAAATTCCATATACAACATGTTTTTGTATATTTCGTATATTATGTTTCTTGCATTTTCTGCAAATTCTATATTGTTTTTTAGCATTTCTTCTATAGATTTTCTATACAATTCTCCTACAAAGTCCATTAACCCCAATATATATGCAATTTCACTTACACCTATTTCATCA